>NZ_JBVHTR010000017.1:100833-193169 GCF_055565775.1 Streptomyces sp. NPDC028331
TCACCCCCCCCCCCCACCCCCCCCCCCCCTCCCCCCCCCCCCCCCCCCCCCCCCCCCCCCCCCCCCCCCCCCCCCCCCCCCCCCCCCCCCACCGCGGCGCGGTCCCGGGCGGCACGGCTCGGCACCCGGTCGCCGAGTTCCGCCGCCAGGCGAAACCGCCGGAGGGCGCAGGCCCGGATATCCGTTCGTCCCGAGCGGGTGGGCGCCCTACTCTCGGGGACATGGACAAGCCCCTCGTCGCCGTGCTCAGCGGCGCCGGCATCTCCACCGACTCCGGGATCCCCGACTACCGCGGGCCGAACGGGCTGTGGCGGCGGGACCCGGAGGCCGAGAAGCTCGTGACGTACGAGTACTACATGAGCGATCCGGAGATCCGGCGGCGCTCGTGGCAGATGCGGCGGCAGAACCGGACGCTGAAGGCGGAGCCGAACGCCGCGCACCGGGCCGTGGCCGAGCTGGAGCGGTCCGGGGTGCCCGTGCGGGTGATCACGCAGAACGTGGACGGGCTGCACCAGCTCGCCGGGATGCCCGCCCGCAAGGTGCTCGAACTGCACGGCAGCGCCCGCGGCGTGGTCTGCACGCGGTGCCATGCGCGCGGGTCGATGGAGGACGCCCTCGCCCGCGTCGACGCCGGGGAGGACGACCCGCCGTGCCTGGGGTGCGGCGGGATCCTGAAGTCGGCGACCGTGATGTTCGGTGAGCGGCTGGACCCGGAGGTCCTCGGCGAGGCCGTCGCCATCACCAAGGCGTGCACGGTGTTCATCGCGGTCGGCAGCAGCCTCCAGGTGCACCCCGCCGCCGCGCTCGCCGGTCTGGCCGCCGACCACGGGGCCCGGCTGATCATCGTCAACGCCGAGCCGACCCCCTACGACGACCGGGCCGACGAGGTCGTACGGGAACCGATCGGCACAGCCCTGCCCGCACTGCTGGGCCGGCTGAGCGCCAGAAGTCAGCAGGGCTGACAAAGCGCCCACGGGGCCGAGCCTTTCGGGGCCCGTTCCCGGAGCCGCGTGGCGCCGGGAACGGGCCCCGTCCGACCCGCGTCAGGTCAGTGCAGGTTCTGGACCGCCGGGTCGGTGAAGCCGACCGCGAAGACCGCGCGCAGGGACGAGGTCGTCGAGCCGTTGTAGCCGTAGCAGGCGTCCAGCGTGCTCGTCGGCGTGTGCTCGCCGTACCGCGGGTCGCTCGGGCTGAAGCAGATGCCCTCGGTCAGTCCCCACAGCTCGTCCACCTGAGTCGTGCCGAGCTTCGGCCAGTAGCTCAGGGCCTGCGGCGGGCCGGCCGACCAGTTGCCGCCGGCCGCGCAGGTCGTCCCGGCCCTGGTGTCGCCGATCCACGTGTGGGAGTACACGCCGGGCTGGGTGCCACAGCCCTTGTGGAAGGCGAAGTTCAGCACGCCCTGGTCGTCGGTCCAGGTCATGCCGCCCTGCAGCCCCCGGTAGCGGGAGGCGGCGTAGGCGTCCTGGATGACGGTCTTGCCGCCGGACATGTTGAGGAGCCCGGGGTAGGTCGAGGAGCTCGTCGGGTTGAGCTGGTAGCGCACCACGCGGCCGCCGTCGACGCCGCCGTACCACTCGCCGGTGACCAGCTTGTACGGGCTGCCGCCGGTCTTGTCGAGGGAGAGCCACGAGTAGCAGAGGTGGTCCGGGTCGAGGGTGCCGGCGTTCGCGTCGGAGTCGCACGCGGTGGGTGTGCCCGACTGCTGGTAGTAGTGCACCTCGGGCAGCACATACGGGTAGCCGCAGGCGCTGGAGCGGCCGCCGCTGATCCCGTAGGTGCTGACGCCGGAGCCGTAGTCGTCGACCTTGGCGAGCTTGTTGATGTCGAACACCCGGATGCCGTGTGCGGTGTCCGTGACGTAGATGTAGTTCGAGTACCAGACGATGCCACCGCCGTGGCCCGTGACGAACTTGAAGTTCGACGCGCCCGACGACGTGCTGGTCGGTTCGGCGAGCAGCACGTGGCGGTACTTGCCGGTGTCGCGGTCGATGAAGGTGAGCTTCAGCAGGTTGTCCGTCTTGCAGCCGCTGGAGGTCTCCCCGGACAGCGTCTCGTAGTGCCAGGAGACCGCGGCGACGTGGTCGCCCTGGATCGCGCCGTCGCCGCCGTCGGCCGTGCCCGTGGTGCTCAGGCCCTGCGGATACCAGTGCTGGGTGGTGTCGTCGCCGTGCGCCGACGACCAGCACCAGGCGACCTTGGTGGTCACCGGCGGCAGCGCCTTGGTCTCGTTGCCCGAGCAGGCCCGCATCGAGCGCAGGTTCAGCCAGGAGTCGGTGGCGCCCGACGAGTTCGTGGTGTAGTCCGTGCTGATGACGTCCGTCAGGCTGGCATGGTCCGTCAGGTAGGTGTTGTAGAGGTTGTTCGTCGCAGCGACGTAACTGGTGTCCGTCATCTTGAACTGGTCGCCGCTGAGCGTCAGCTGCGTCACCGTGGGTGTGTCCGCCGCCGTCGCCGGCTGTCCCGTCAGCCCGGCGAACAGTGCGGCCGCGGCCGCGATCACAGCCAGCGGTCTGAATTTTCGTATGGGCGCCACGCGCACCTTCCATGAGTGAACCGATGCATGTCTCGTCTGGAGCATGCCAAGTGCGCAAGGAAGCGTAGATCATATGCGGGATGTGCGGAGGGCGCGGCACACATTCCCGTCTTCGACGGGGAATGCGTGGAGGACCGGGTCACCGGAGCCCGCGACCGGGGCGCGGGCGACCACCTGTCCGCCCGCGCATGACCCTTTGCTCTGGTGTGCCTGCACCGATCGTGGCAGAAAGCTCTAGAACAGCGCCGATCCCCGTTCGAACTCCAGCAGCCGGCGCTTGCGCTCCAGTCCGCCGCCGTAGCCCGTCAGGCCGCCGCTCGTGCCGATGACGCGGTGGCAGGGGACGATGATGCCGATGGGGTTCTTGCCGTTGGCCAGGCCCACGGCGCGGGAGGCGCCGGGGTTGCCGAGGGCGTCGGCGAGTTGGCCGTAGGAGCGGGTCTCGCCGTAGGGGATGCGGCGCAGTTGGTCCCAGACGCTGCGCTGGAACGGGGTGCCGGCAAGCCGCAGTTCGAGCGTGAACTCCTTCAACTCACCCGTGAAGTACGCCTCGAGCTGTTCCTCCGCCTCGGCGAAGGGACCCTCGTCGCGATCACCGAAGGTCTCCTCCGGTGGGCGGTGGCGCTGCTCGGTCATGTAGAGGCCGCACAGGACTCCGTCGTCGGCGACCAGGGTGAGCGGGCCGTAGGGGCTGTCGATGATGGTGTGCTGTTTCACTGCGTGTCCTTACACGGGAAGGAAGTTGATCGGGTGGCTGTCCGTCGCCCACAGATACTGGACCGCGTACGCCCGCCACGGCCGCCAGGCCGCCGCGCGGGCGGTGAGCGCGGCCGGCGTGGAGGGCAGGCCCAGCTCCCGGGCGGCGCGTCGGATGCCGAGGTCGGTGGGCAGGAACGCGTCGGGATCGCCGAGGGCGCGCATCGCGATCACGTCGACCGTCCAGGGGCCGAAGCCGGGCAGCGCGAGCAGCCGGGCGCGGGTCTCCTCCCAGTCGCTCTCGACGCCCAGGTGGATGGCTCCCTCGGCGAGTTGACGGACGAGGGTGGTGAAGGTCGTCCGGCGGGTGCGGGGCATCGCCAGCGACTCGGGGTCGAGCGCGGCGAGGGCCTCCGGTGCCGGGAAGAGGTGGGTGAGGCCGCCCTCGGGGTCCTCGACGGCTTCGCCGTGCGCCGTGACCAGGCGGGCCGCGTGGGTGCGGGCGGCGGCCGTGGACACCTGCTGGCCGAGGACGGCGCGCACGGCGAACTCGGCCTCGTCGACGGTGCGCGGCACCCGCCGTCCGGGGGCCTTGTCGACGAGGGGCGCCAGCACCGGGTCCGTGCGCAACTGGTCGTCGACGGCGACCGGGTCGGCGTCCAGGTCGAGCATGCGGCGGCAGCGGCTGATGGCGACGGGCAGGTCGCGCATGTCGCTGAGGCTGAGGCGGCACCCGATGTGGTCGGGCCGCGGGGTCAACGCCACGATGCCGTGTCCGTACGGCAGCCGGAGCGTGCGCCGGTACGCGCCGTCGCGCCACTCCTCCACGCCGGGTACGGCGGTGGCGGCCAGGTGACCGAAGAGGTTGTCGGGGTTCAAGGGGGCGCGGAACGGCAGCCTGAGGCTGAGGACGCCCGGTGCGATCACCCGCTGCTTGGGCAGGTGGGCGCGCAGTTCGCTCGGGGAGACGGCGAAGACCTCCCGGAGGGTGTCGTTGAAGGTGCGGATCGAGGAGAATCCGGCGGCGAACGCGATCTCGGCCATGGGCAGGCCCGTGGTCTCGATGAGCAGCCGGGCGGTCTGGGCGCGCTGGGCCCGGGCGAGCGCGAGGGGGCCGGCGCCGAGTTCGGCGAGGAGCTGGCGCTCGATCTGGCGGGCGCTGTAGCCGAGGCGGGCCGCGAGGCCGGGCACGCCCTCGCGGTCCACGACGCCGTCGGTGATCAGCCGCATGGCGCGGGCGACCAGGTCGGCGCGCTGGTTCCACTCGGGCGAGCCGGGGCTGGTGTCCGGGCGGCACCGCTTGCAGGCGCGGAACCCGGCCTGCTGGCAGGCGGCGGCGCTCGGGTAGAACGTCATGTTCTCCGGCTTGGGCGGCACCGCCGGGCAGCTGGGGCGGCAGTAGATCCGCGTGGTCAGGACCGCGGTGAAGAACCAGCCGTCGAAGCGCGCGTCCTTGGACTGGACGGCGCGCACACAGCGTTCCCGGTCGGTGTGCATCACGTTCCGCATGCCTCAAGCATCGGGCAAGGAAGCCTGTCGGGCTGGCGAAAATCCGACATGTGGTTCGGTCGACCTGCCGCTCCCCCGATCGCCGCCGCCACCTCGGTCGTTCCCAGGCCACCGCCGCACGGCAGCCCGAACAGACCTTCGCGTTCAGTGCGGACGTTCGGGTTGGCGTCCGGGCGGCTGGGCGGGCTGCGGCAAGGGCGGCGACGGTTCGACGGGGCGGGTCTGCGCGGTGTCGCGGGACACGGTCAGCGGTTCCCCGTAGTGCTTGATCCGGATCGATTCCCCTGCCACGAGCGTGTACGCGGCCCGCGAGTCGGTGATCTCCACGCGGAGGCAGTGACCGCGAACGTGGACCGAGAAGGCGAGCCGGCTCAGGGCATCGGGCATCCGGGGGGCGAAGGACAGGGTTCCCCCGTGGTGGCGCATGCCGCCGAAGCCGGCGACCAGCGCGATCCAGGAGCCCGCCAGGGACGCGATGTGCAGGCCGTCACGGGTGTTGTTCTCCAGGTCGTCCAGATCCATCAGAGCCGCCTCGCCCAGGTAGTCGTAGGCCAGGCGCAGATGGCCGACATCGGCGGCGATGACGGCCTGCACGCTCGCCGACAACGAGGAGTCACGGACGGTGAGCGGTTCGTAGTAGGCGAAGTTCCGCGCCTTCTCGCCGTCGTCGAAGGCGTCCCCGCGCAGGTACATCGCCAGCACGAGGTCGGCTTGTTTGACCACTTGCTTCCGGTAGATCTGGAGGTACGGGAAGTGCAGCAGCAGGGGGTAGTCCTGCGGCCGGGTGCGGGAGAAGTCCCAGACCTCGTGGCGCGTGAAGCCCGCGGCCTGCTCGTGGATGCCCAGGGCGCTGTTGTAGGGCACGGTCATCGCCCTGGCGGCGGTCCGCCATGCGGCCGTCTCCTCCTCGGTCACCCCGAGCGCGGTGGCCTGTGCGGGGTGGCGTGCGGCGGCGTCGGCGGCGGCCCGCAGGTTCTCCTGGGCCATGAGATTGGTGTAGGCGTTGTCGTCGGAGAGCGCGCTGTACTCGTCGGGGCCGGTGACGCCGTCGATGTGGAAGCGGCCCTGGGAGTCGTGGTGTCCCAGGGAACGCCACAACCGGGCGGTCTCCACCAGGAGCTCCACACCGGTGTCGCGTTCGAAGTCCTCGTCGCCGGAGACCGAGACGTAGCGCAGGACGGCGTGGGCGATGTCGGCGTTGACGTGGAAGGCGGCGGCACCGGCCGGCCAGTAGCCGGAGCATTCCGCGCCGTCGATGGTGCGCCACGGGAAGGCCGCCCCCTTCAGGCCCAGTTGGCGGGCGCGGTCGCGGGCCGCGGGCAGGGTGTCCTGGCGCCAGCGCAGTGCCGCGGCCACGCTGCGCGGGTGGGTGAAGATGAGCACCGGCAGAACGTAGGTCTCCGTGTCCCAGAAGGCGTGCCCGTCGTAGCCGGAGCCCGTCAGGCCCTTGGCGGGGATGGCCCGCTGCTCGGCCCGGGCGGCGGCCTGCAGCACATGGAAGAGCGCGAAACGGACGGCCTGCTGGATCTCCGCGTCGCCGTCCACCTCCACGTCGGCGTGGGCCCAGAAGTCGTCCAGGACGGCCCGCTGCTGGTCGACCAGGCCCTGCCAGCCCGTGACGCGCGCCTCGGCGAGTGCCGCCTGCGCCTGGTCCCTCAGGGAGGGCAGTGAGCGCAGCGAGGACCAGCCGTAGGAGACCAGCTTCTCCAGCCGGAGCCTCTCGCCGGGCCTGAGGTCGGCGATGACGGTGAACCGGGCGACGTCCTGCGCGCTCTCCCCGACCGTCCGGGTGGATGCCGGGCCCTCCACGATGTGGTCGGCGGCGGCCGCGACCCGCAGTCCGCTGCGGGCGGTGCGGTGGATCAGGTGCAGCCGGGCGCCCTGGGCATAGTGCTCCTCGGGCTGCAGCGGGGATTCCAGGGCGGCGGCGACCCGTGGATCGTCGCTGGGCCGCGGCATGGGCTCGTTGGCGACGAGTTCGGACTGGACGACGAGGCGCACCTCGTCGTCCAGCGGTTCCACTTCGTAGGCGATCGCGGCGACGGCCCGGTGGGTGAAGGAGACCAGGCGGGTGGAGCGCACGCGGACGGCCTTCCCCACCGGCGAGACCCACTCGAACACGCGGTGCAGCACCCCGCCCCGCAGGTCGAGGACCCGCTCGTGGGAGCGGAGGCGCCCGTAGCGCAGGTCGACCTGCTCGTCGTCCACGACGAGGCGGATGAGCTTGCCGTCGGTGACGTTGATGACCGTCTGGCCGGACTCCGGGTAGCCGTATCCGGCCTCGGCGTAGGGCAGGGGGTGGACTTCGTGGACGCCGTTGAGGTAGCAGCCCGGCAGTCCGTGCGGCTCTCCTTCCTCGAGGTTGCCTCGCCAGCCGATGTGTCCGTTGGAGAGGGCGAACACCGATTCGCTCTGTGCCAGGACGTCCAGGTCGAGCCCGGTCTCGCGTACGCACCAGGGTTCGACCCCGTAGGCGGGGTGGGTGATCACGGCGGGTCCTCCGGGGATATGTCCGGAAAGCCTGACAGGCCATGTTTGTATCTTCCCGCTTCACCAGTCACTCCACCCCCACAGGGCCCCGAAAGAGGCGGGCGACCTCACCGAGGGCGATGGGGGTGAGCGTTCCCTCAGGTGAGCTGTGCGGCGAACGCCTCGTAGGCCCGCTCGTCGAAGAGGACGAACCTGACCTCCTCGACGGCCGTCCGCGTGGCCCTGACCGTTTCGACCGCGAGGCGGGCGGCGTCGTCGATCGGCCAGCCGTAGATGCCCGCGGACACGGCCGGGAACGCGACCGTCCGGGCGCCGAGCTCGTCGGCGACGCGCAGCGACTGCCGGTAGCAGGAGGCCAGCAGCTCCGAGCGGTCCTCCTGATGGCTGAAGCGGGGACCGACCGTGTGGATCACCCAGCGTGCGTCCAGTTCGCCCGCCGTGGTGGCGACCGCCTGGCCGGTGGGCAGTCCCTTGCCGTACCGCGAGGCGCGCAGCGCGCGGCACTCCTCGAGGATCGCGGGACCGCCGCGCCGGTGGATCGCGCCGTCCACCCCTCCCCCGCCGAGCAGCGAGGAGTTGGCCGCGTTGACGATCGCGTCGGCGCTCTGCCGGGTGATGTCGCCCCGGACCAGCGTGATGGTGGTCATCGCTGCCTCAGCCTCCGCCAGACCGCCTTCGCCGCGTTGTGTCCCGACATGCCGTGCACGCCAGGGCCCGGTGGGGTGGCCGAGGAGCAGATGAAGACGGCCGGGTGCGGGGTGCTGTACGGGAACAGGGACACCTTGGGGCGCAGCAGGAGCTGGAGGCCGGACGCCGCGCCGGAGGCGATGTCGCCGCCCACGTAGTTCGCGTTGCGGGCGGCCAGTTCGGGCGGGCCCGCGGTGGCGCGGGCCAGGACGCGGTCGCGGAATCCGGGGGCGAAGCGTTCGAGTTGGCGCTCCATGGCATCGGTGAGGTCGCCGCGCCAGCCGTTGGGCACATGGCCGTACGCCCAGAAGACCTGCTTGCCCGCCGGGGCCCGGGTGGGGTCGGCGACGCTGGGCTGCACGGTGATGAGAAACGGCCTCTCGGGCGCGCGGCCCTCCCGGGACGCGGCGCGCAGGGCGGTGCCGATCTCCGCGCTGTCCGCGCCGATCTGCACGGTGCCGGCGACGCGCGGCTCCTTCGCGGTCCACGGGACCGGGCCGTCCAGCGCGTAGTCGATCTTGAACACGGCGGCGCCGTAGCGGTAGCCGTCGTAGTAGCGCCCGAGGCCGGCGATACGGGCCAGCGCGGTGGGCGAGGTGTCGAAGACGTACGCGCGCGCCGGGGGCAGGTCGTCGAGGCGCTTGACCTCGTAGTCGGTGTGAATGGCGCCGCCGAGGTCCTTCAGGTACGCGGCGAGGGCGTCGGAGACGGACTGGGAGCCGCCGCGGGCCACCGGCCAGCCGCGGGCGTGCGCCGCCAGGGCGAAGACCAGGCCGACCGCGCCGGTGGCGAACCCGCCGAGCGGGGCGATCACGTGGGCGACGAGCCCGGCGAACAGGGCCTTGGCGCGCTCGTCGCGGAAGCGGCGCATCAGCCAGGTGGACGGGGGTAGGCCGACGAGGCCGAAGCGGGCGAGGGTGACCGGGTCGCGGGGCAGCGCGGTCAGGGGCAGGGACATGAAGTCCCGGGCCAGGGTGTCCCAGCGGCTCAGGAAGGGCGCGACCAGGCGGCGGTACGTCCCCGCGTCGCGGGGGCCGAACGAGGCGGCCGTCTCGGCCACGGACCGGGACAGCACCGCGGCGGTGCCGTCGGGGAAGGGGTGCGCCATCGGCAGCTCCGCGTGCAGCCACTGCAGCCCGTACCGCTCGAGGGGCATCGCGCGGAACGCGGGGGAGTTGATGCCGAGGGGGTGAGCGGCCGAACACGGGTCGTGCCGGAAGCCGGGCAGCGTCAGCTCCTCGGTACGGGCGCCGCCGCCGACGGTGTCGCGTGCCTCGAAGACGGCCACGGAGAACCCGCGGCGGGCCAGCTCCACGGCAGCCGTCAGCCCGTTGGGCCCCGCCCCCACCACGACCGCATCGAGCATCGACGGCACCTTCGGACTCCTTCGTCAGCCGACGGCCACAGGAGATCAGGATATGCCGGGGGTCCGACACGCCCGGGGTACGGGGGAAGATCAGGCGGCGTCCGACAGCAGCCCCACCACTCGGCGCGCCGTGGCCTCGTCCCGGGCCGCGGTGAACGGCAGCGCGTTGCCGCCCGTGATCCGGAACGGTTCGCCCGTCAGGGTGAGGTGCGCGCCACCCGCCTCCTCGACCAGAAGCAGGCCGGCCGCGTGGTCCCAGGCCGCTTCCCAGGAGAAGGCCGTGGCGTCCAGGACGCCCTTGGCGATGTTGAGGTACTCCAGGCCCGCCGAGCCGCACGAGCGCGGGCGGACGCCGTCCGTCCACAGGCCGAGCAGCGCGCGCTTCTGCTCGTCCGTCGTGAAGTCCGGGTGCGAGGTGGCCACCTCCAGGTCGCGGCCCGCCGCGGGAGAGCCCGCCAGCAGGCGCTCGCCGTCGAGGAACGCGCCCTTGCCCCGCACCGCCGTGGCGAGCCGGTCCAGGGCCGGGGCGTACGTCCACGAGGCGCGTACGACACCGCCCTGGGCCAGCGCGACCAGGGTGCAGAAGCCCGGGTCGCCGTGCACGAACTGGCGGGTGCCGTCGACCGGGTCGACGATCCAGACGGGGGCCTCGCCCCGGATGGCCTCGTACGTCACGGGGTTGGCGTGCACCGCCTCCTCGCCCACCACGACCGAGCCGGGCAGCAGCTTCGCGAGCACCTCGGTGAGGTAGGCCTCCGCGTTGCGGTCGGCGTCCGTGACCAGGTCGTGCGGGCCGCTCTTCTCGTCGATCTCGTCCGCGGCGAGCTGCCGGAAGCGCGGCATGATCTCGGTGGCGGCCGCCTTGCGCACGGCCTCCTCCACGTCTGCCGTGCCGTGCGTGAGAAACCCGTCGATGGTTTCGTAGTCGTCGATCATGCCTCCATGAGAGCACGTGTCACTGACAGTCCCCTCCGGCCCGGTGTACTCCGGCTGGAATCGGCATGAATTCGACGTGCCGACCCCGGCCCGGCCGGGCCGACGAATCCGGCCGGACCGGCGAATCCGTCGGGCGCGGCGGGTCCCGCGAGCCCGGCGGATCCCACGAGCCCTGCGGATCCCACGAGCCCGACGGATCCAGCGGCTCCGGCCGGCTCAGCGGCCGACCGCGTACCCCTGCATGCCGCGCGGATTGGCCGCGGCCGACAGCACGCCCGTCGCCGGGTCCCGGGCGACCGCGCACAGCCGCCCCTCCGACCAGGCGTCGCCGACGGTGACGTCATGGCCGCGCCTGCGCAGTTCCGCGACGACCTCCGGGTCCGTGCGGGATTCGACGGTGACGCTGCCGGGGCGCATGCCGCGCGGGTAGAAGGAACCGGGGAAGCCGTCGTTGTGCCAGTTCGGGGCGTCGATGGCGCCCTGCAGGTCGAGGCCGCCGCGGACCTGCGGGCGCAGGGCGGCCGCCAGGAAGAAGTGGAGCTGCCACTGGTCCTGCTGGTCGCCGCCGGGCGTACCGAACGCCAGTACGGGTACCCCGTCGCGCAGCGCGATCGAGGGGGTCAGGGTGGTACGGGGGCGGCGCCCGGGCGTCAGGGAGTTCGGCAGGCCCTCGTCGAGCCAGGTCATCTGCAGCCGGGTGCCGAGCGGGAAGCCCAGCTCGGGTACGACCGGATTGGACTGCAGCCAGCCGCCGCTGGGCGTGGCCGCGATCATGTTGCCCCAGCGGTCGACGACGTCCAGGTGGCAGGTGTCGCCCCGGGTGGCACCGTCGGCGGTGACGTCCGGTTCACCGGGCACGGGCGACGTCGGGCTCTTCGCCACGGTCGGTTCGCCGACGCCCATGGGGTGGAAGCCGGGATCGTCGGCGGCCACCACGCGCGCGTACTCGCTCAGGCGCGGCACGCGCCCTCCGGGGGCGCCGGGGCGCAGTTCGTACGACGCCCTGTCGCCGATCAGGGCGCGCCGCTCGGCGTTGTAGGCGTCCGACAGCAGGTCGTCGAGCGGGACCTCGGCCGCGTCGCCGTACCAGGCCTCGCGGTCGGCCATGGCGAGCTTGCAGCCCTCGATCAGCAGGTGGACGTAGTCCGCGGAGCCGTACCGGGGCAGCTCGGGCGGGAGCAGGGCGAGCTGCTGGAGGAGGACGGGGCCCTGGCTCCAGGGGCCCGCCTTGCACAGGGTCCAGCCGTTCCAGTCGTAGGTCGCCGGGGCCTCGTAGGCGGCCGACCAGGAGGCCAGGTCCTCGGCGGTCAGGGTGCCGCTGTGGTGCTCGCCGGTGGTGTCCATGGTGGGTCGCCCCGCCTGCCGTACCAGGGCCTCGGCGATGAACCCGGACCGCCACACCCGGCGGGCCGCCTCGATCTGGGCCTCCCGGTCCCCGGCCCCGGCGACCTCGGCGAGCAGCCGCTTCCAGGTGGCGGCCAGTGCGGGGTTGCGCAGCAGCTCGCCGGGGCGCGGCGGCCTCCCACCGGGCAGGTACACCCCGGCCGAGGAGGTCCACTCGGTCTCGAACAGCTCGCGCACGGTCTCGACGGTCCGGCCGACGCGCTCCACGGGCGGGTGCCCGTGCTCGGCGTAGCCGATGGCGTACTCCAGGACGTCGGCGAGGGTCCTGGTGCCGTGGTCGCGCAGCAGGAGCATCCAGGCGTCGAAGGCTCCCGGGACGGCCGCGGCCAGCGGCCCGGTGCCGGGGACGAGATCCAGGCCGAGTCCCCGGTAGTGGGCGATGGTGGCGCCGGCGGGCGCGACGCCCTGCCCGCACAGCACCCGCACCTCGCCGCCCGCCGGGGCGAGGAGGATCGGGACCTCGCCCGCGGGGCCGTTGAGGTGTGGTTCCACGACGTGCAGGACGAACGCCCCGGCGACGGCCGCGTCGAACGCGTTGCCGCCGCTCTCCAGTACGGCCATCGCCGACTGGGAGGCCAGCCAGTGGGTGGAGGACACCATGCCGAAGGAGCCCTGGAGCGTGGGCCGGGTGGTGAACTGCACCTCTCACCTCGCTGTTGACGCCCGTCAGCGGTCCCGATCAGCGCCCGGAGCCGTCCCGGGGATCGTCCCGGCAATTCGGGCCGCAGCCCCGGTTCACCTGATCAGCCGACAGACTATCGACCGGACGTCATCCCGCCGGGCCGGCTGGCCTCGGATCACGTCGCCCTCCGCCGGACGGTGGGTGAACCCGGATGGCACCGCCGCGTCACACGTGACCGGCGATCATGTCTGGCATGCTGACGCCGTGTCCTCCGGGCCACCCGTCCGCCACCGGTCGGCCCTCGCAGTACGCCGAGGCCGGCGGCCGTCGCCGACTCCTCATCCACGCCAGGCCGCCCGGCCGATTCACACCGCCCGCTTCCCCCCGGGGGACCGACCGGCGCATGGAGGGCGCTCATGTCACAGACACGCCCAGGGCCGGGCGGGCCGCGGGTCACCACCCGTGAGCCCCGGGTTCCCACGGGGGAGCTCATCAGGGAGTACCTGACGACCACCGATCACAAGAAGGTCGGCCACCTGTACTTCATCACCGCGTTCGGCTTCTTCCTGTTCGCCGGGGTGCTGGCGATGGTGATGCGCGCCGAGCTGGCCCGTCCGGGGCTGCAGATCGTCACCGAGCAGCAGTACAACGAGCTGTTCACCATCCACGGCACGATCATGATGCTGCTCTTCGCGACCCCCACGTTCGCCGGGTTCGCGAACGCCGTCATGCCGTTGCAGATCGGCGCCCCCGATCTCGCCTTCCCCCGCCTGAACGCGTTGTCGTACTGGCTGTTCCTCTTCGGCGGGCTGATCGTCGTCTCGGGCTTCTTCGTCGATCAGGGCCCGGCGGCGTTCGGCTGGTTCGCCTACTCACCGCTGAACGACGCGGTCCACTCCCCCGGTCACGGCGGCGACCTGTGGGCCATGGGCCTGGCGGTCTCGGGCGTCAGCACCACGCTCAGCAGTGTCAACTTCATCGCCACGATCCTGTCGCTGCGGGTGCCGGGGATGACGATGTTCAGGATGCCGATCTTCACGTGGAACATCCTGTTCACGTCGATCCTCGCGCTGCTGGCCTTCCCGGTGTTCACCGCGATCCTGCTGGCCCTGGTGGCCGATCGGGCCTACGGCGCCCACATCTTCGACTCCCCCTCCGGCGGGGCGCTGCTGTGGCAGCACCTGTTCTGGTTCTTCGGCCATCCCGAGGTCTACATCGTGGCGTTGCCGTTCTTCGGCGTCGTCACGGAGATCATCCCGGTGTTCAGCCGCAAACCGGTCTTCGGGTACGCCGGCATGGTGGGTGCGACGATCACCATCACGGTGCTGTCGGCCACGGTGTGGGCCCACCACATGTTCGCCACGGGAGCGGTGCTGCTGCCGTTCTTCTCCCTGCTGTCGTTCCTGATCGGCGTCCCGACGGGGGTGAAGTTCTTCAACTGGATCGGCACCATGTGGCGGGGCAGCGTCTCCTTCGAGACGCCGATGCTGTGGTCGGCCGGCTTCCTGGTGACGTTCCTGCTCGGCGGGCTCAGCGGCGTGATCATCGCCTCCCCGGCCCTGGACTTCCATCTGACCGACACCTACTTCATCGTCGCCCATCTGCACTATGTGCTCTTCGGGACGATCGTCTTCGCCATGTTCGGCGGCTTCTACTTCTGGTGGCCCAAGATGACGGGAAAGCTGCTCGACGAACGCCTGGGGAAGATCCATTTCTGGACCCTGTTCGTCGGCTTCCAGACGACCTTCCTCGTCCAGCACTGGCTCGGCGAGATCGGGATGCCCCGCCGTTACGCGGACTATCTGGCCGCCGACGGCTTCACCACCCTGAACACCGTCTCGACCATCGGCGCCTTCCTGATCGGCCTGTCCACCCTGCCCTTCCTCTACAACGTGTGGAAGACCGCTCAGTACGCCCCCAAGGTCGGCGTGGACGACCCCTGGGGCTGGGGCCGCTCCCTGGAGTGGGCGACCTCGTGTCCCCCGCCCCGGCACAACTTCACCACGCTGCCCCGCGTACGGTCCGACTCCCCCGCGTTCGACCTGCACCACCCCGAGGTGCTGCAGGAACTGGCCCCGTCCGCTCATGGAGCGGTGGAGCCGACCCCCGACACCCTGGGAGAGCAGAGCGAATGAAGTCCGAGGGCTACCTCTTCGCCGGCGTGGCGCTGTTCTTCCTGCTCACCGACGCCGCCTACGCCTGGTTCGGGCGCGAACCCGCGGGCATCGCCGCGCTGAGCGTGTCGTTCGCCATGTCCTCGGTGATCGCGTTCTTCTGCCTGATCAACTACCGGCGCAAGGGCCTGCGCCCCGAGGACCGCCCGGACTCCGACATCCGCGAGCGCAGCGGCACGATCGACTTCTTCCCGCCGCACAGCGGCTACCCGGTCCTCACAGCGCTGGGAGCCGCGGTGATCGCCGTCGGCATCGTCTACGGCGTATGGGTCATCCTCATCGGGTTCGGTCTCCTCTGGCCCGGAGTCTTCGGCATGGTGTTCCAGTTCGGGGACCGGGAAAGCCGTTGAGGCGGACGGCGGTCCCGCCTCGACTGCCCTGCCCGCGGCCGAGGGCCCGTTCACTCCCTGTCAATCCTCCCCGTCCACCCCGCCCGACACCGGGTCCGCCGTGCGGCCCGTGACCTGCAGACGTTCCTCCGCCGTTGCGGGCAGCTCCACCCGGTCGCGGTAGTACCAGGAGCTGAGCGCCGACTTGAGGCGCCGGCGCAGCGTTGCCCGGGGTCCCGGGGGCTCGAGCGGCCGGGGAAGCTCCCTGACCAGCAGGCGGTAGCGCCGCTCCCGGTCGAGACGCGTGTGACGCTCCCCCATGCCGCCCGCGACGTCCTGGAGCACCACGCCCGTCTCCTCGCCCTCCTGGTACAGCCGGCGCTCGTGCAGTTGCAGCGCGAGGCAGATACGACGGGTGAGGAGGTGAGCGAGGACCGGGCCGGCGATGACGGCGATACGGAAGGCCCAGGTGAGGGCGTTGACGGAAACACCGAACTCATAGGCGATCACGTCGTTGCCGCCGGCCAGGAGCAGCACGGCGTAGAAGACGACGGCCGCCACGCCCAGCCCTGTGCGCACCGGCCGGTCGCGGGGCCGGTCGCACAGATGGTGCTCCACCAGGTCCCCGGTCACCCATCGCTCGAAGACGGGATACAGGTACAGCACCAGGAACAGCAGCGCCGGCAGGACGACCGCGGGCAGCAGGACGTTCCACATGAAGGTGTGGCCGGCGACGTTCGTCTCCAGGCCCGGCATCAGCCGCAGCGCCCCTTCCAGGAATCCGACGTACCAGTCCGGCTGGGCGTCGGTCGAGACCTGGTCGGCGACGTACGGGCCGTAGCTCCACACGGGATTGATCTGCGCGACCGCGGCCAGCAGCGCGGTGACACCGAAGACGATCAGGGAGAGACCCGCCGACCTGGCGGCGAACGAGGGGTACATCGGCTGCCCCACCGCGTTCCGGTTGGTCCTCCCCGGCGCCGCCCACTGCGTGTGCTTCAGATAGACCACCATGGCCAGATGCACGGCGACCAGGGCGATGAGCAGTCCGGGCGCGAACAGCACGTGCACGATGTACAGCCGCTGGCCGAGTACCTGGCCGGGATACGAACCGCCCCACAGGAAGAAGGCCAGATACGTCCCCACGACCGGGATCGACATCACGATGGTGTTCGCGGTGCGCAGCCCGGTGCCGGACAACAGGTCGTCGGGGAGGGAGTAACCGCAGAACCCCTCCAGGAGGGCCAGCAGGAACAGGGTCACTCCGATGACCCAGTTGAGCTCTCGCGGCCGGCGGAACGCGCCGGTGAAGAAGATCCGCAGCATATGGACGCCGATGGCCGCGACGAAGACGAGGGCGGCCCAGTGGTGCATCTGGCGGATCAGCAGGCCGCCGCGCACGTCGAAGCTCACATCGAGCGTCGACGCGTATGCCTTGGTGACCAGCAGGCCCCGCAGGGGCTTGTACGACCCCGAGTAGATCACTTGGGCCAGGCTCGGATCGAAAAAGAGCGTCAGATAACTGCCGGTGAGAACCAGAATGACGAAACTGTACAGAGCGATTTCACCGAGCAGGAACGACCAGTGGTCGGGGAAGGCCTTGCGCAGCAGTTGTCCGGCCAGCTCCGAGACGGGCGCCCGGCGGTCCATCACCACGTACGCCTGGAACGCCGCCTGCCGTGCCTGCGCCTCAAGCCTCGCCCTGCGCCGCCGCATGAACACGCCGCACCACGCTCCTCCACGTCCTTTCCCGTTCCGGCGCGCCGCGCAGCTCGGTCGGCCGCGCGGCACGCCGGGAGCACCGAGTGCCGCGTGATTCAATCTTGATCGTGATCCCTGGGCGTATTGCGCAGGCATGCCGGGGGTGCACGCTTTTCCACGGCGCCCGGGTGGCTCCGCACCCGATCGCCGCCCGGTACACGACGCCGTACGGGGCAGGACGCCACCAGGGAGTGGGAGTGGGCAGTCGCAGCGGCATCCTCGAGGTACTGACGGCCGACCACCGAGAGGTCCAGCGTCTTTTCGACCGTATTCGCTCCTCGGCGCCCCGCAGTGACGAGCGGAGGACACTGGTCGAGCAGGTCACCATCAGCCTCGTCCGTCATGCGGTGGCGGAGGAGGAGTATCTGTATCCGGCGGTGCGCCGATACGTGGCGGACGGCGACGCCTGGGCGGAACGCGAACTCGCCGAGCACCGTGAAATCGAGGAGCTGCTGAATTCCCTGGAGGCCCGGGAGGCGGACAGTGAGGAATTCGGTCACCTCCTGCTGTCCGTGATCACCCGTGTGACGGAACACGTCGTCGAGGAGGAGCAGCTCCTCTTCCCACGCCTGCAAGCGGTGTGTCCCGCCGACGTCCTGCAGGACCTCGGTACGAAGGTCCGCGACGCGGAGGCTTCCGCGCCCACCCGGCCGCGACCGGGCGCACCCCGATCGGCCCCCGTGGTGAAGGTCACCGCACAGGCATGGGGCCCCTGGGACCGCCTCCGCGACCTCGTGACACGCCGCGGCCGCCAGTGACTCCCGGGCGGTCACGCTGCGTCACGAACGACCCGCTCGTGCCGACGCTCGCCCGTTTCGTCCCCCCGGGGTCCGCGTGACGCCTGGTCGCGCGGGTACTCGGCGGCCATGAACCAGATGAACCGGGACAGCGGACCAGGGGGGACACGGAACCGCCAGTACGGCGTTTCCGATCCCGAGCCGTCGCAGACCCCCGGGGTGGAGCCGGGCGGGGTGCCTCCGGGTGAGACCCCTCCCGGCGAGAGCAGCACGTCGGAGGTCACGCACCGGGACGACTACGACCGGACGCGGGGCTGGAGCAAGGCGCCCCTGATCATCATCCTCGGGCTGGTGGTGCTGGTGGCCGGGTTCTTCCTGGCGTACGCCATCTCGCTGATGGTCTGAGCACTCCGCGGGCGGCCCGTGCGGGGCGTGCTCGTGTCGTGCAGGCCGGGCCGGCTCGCGCCACGCGGTGGCTCGGTTCGGGCATAAGGGGACACACGGGCCTGTGGGCGGTGGGCCCGCGTCATCGCACGGGCGGTCGGCCCTTCCGCCCCACAGGCAGTCATGTGAAACTGTCGTCCCGTCCGCAGTGTGGACCTCCCTCCGCACCGTCCGTCCCCCACGAGAAGTGCGCCCGTGCGTGATCTTCCCCTGCCGCTCGCTCTCACGGCGCGGCTGAGCCCGGTCCTGGTGCTCGCCTGTGCGGGCTGGGCGCTGACCTCCGGCCCGGCCGCCTCCTCGGCCACCGGGCACAAGGCGGCCCAGCACAGCCAGGACACCCCGAGCACCCAGGGCGCGGGGACCGCCTCCGCGCCCGGGCCGTCGGCCGCGGCGAAGGCGTACACCAGCGCGCCCGCACCGTGCACCGCCCTGTCCGCGAAGACCATCACCTCCCTGGTCCCGGGCGCCAAGGCGGCCGGCAAGGAGATCCCCTCCACGGACACATCGGTCCGCCGCACCTGCTCCTGGAACGCGCTCAAGGGCTACGACTACCGCTGGCTCGACGTCACCTTCGAGATCATGGACTCGCAGGCGCAGGCGCAGAAGTCGTACACCGAGCGGACCACGGACAAGAGCGGCGGCGGGACGGTCCCCGGTCTCGGCGACGCGGCCTACTCCGTGGTGAACCTCAGCACCGAGGACAAGCAGCAGACCCGCGAGGGTCTGGTGCTGGTGCGCGTGTCCAACGCGCTCGTCTCCGTCGACTACAACGGCAGTGACTTCGAGACGAAGAAGGCACCCGACACGGACGAGATCAACAAGGGGGCCATCAAGGCCGCCAGGGAGGCGGTGGCCGCGCTGGAGGACGGTCAGAGCAAGGGCTGACCGTCCTCCGTGTCCCCGGCCGGAGCCTCAGGCCGTGGCGTCGTCCCGGCCGCGCGTGAGCATCAGCAGCAGGTAAAGGACCAACGACGTGCCGAGGCCGACCGCCCAGCCGTAGTCGGCGAGCGGCTTCAGGGCCGGGACGGGGCGGCCGTCGATCAGCGGATGGAAGTCGGCGCCGCCGATCGCCAGCACCCCGCCGACGACGAAGGCGAGCACGGCCCGCCAGTTCCAGCCGCCGTCGTACCAGTAGCGGCCCCCGGAGCGGTACAGGTCGGCGAGGTGCAGCCGGGCGCGGCGCAGGATCCAGTAGTCGGCGATGAGGATCCCCGCCACCGTGCCGAGCAGGCCGCCGACCAGGCCGAGCCAGGTGAAGATGTAGCCCTGCGGGTCGGAGTACAGCTTCCAGGGGAAGATCAGCACCGCGAGGACCGAGGTGATCAGGGCGCCGGTGCGGAAACTCACCTTGCGCGGCGCGACGTTGGAGAAGTCGAACGCCGGGGAGACCAGGTTGGCCGCGATGTTCACCGACAGGGTCGCCACCAGCACGGTCACCAGGGCGTAGAGCAGCCCCACCACGTTGTCGGTCTTCGCCGCCAACTGCACCGGGTCCCAGACGGGCTTGCCGTACACCGCCTGCGAACCCGAGGTGACGAGCACCGACAGGAACGCGAAGAGCGTCATGGTGGTCGGCAGGCCGAGCGCCTGTCCCCAGGTCTGGGCCTTCTGGCTGCGGCCGTACCGGGTGAAGTCCGGGATGTTCAGCGACAGCGTGGACCAGAAGCCGATCATGCCCATGAGGGAGGGGGCGAACAGCGTCCAGAAGTCCGCTCCCCAGCCCAGCTTGGAGGGCTGGTCGAACAGCGGGCCGAGGCCGCCGGCCTTGCCGCTCATCCACCACAGCATCACGAAGGCGCCGACGAGCACGAAGGGCGCCGCCCAGTTCTCGAAGCGGCGGATGGTGTCCATGCCCCGGTAGATGATGGCGACCTGGAGCACCCAGAAGAGCGCGAACGACAGCCACATGGTCCAGGCGTAGCCGCCGACGTGGGAGGCGTTGGACCAGCGGTCGCCGATGAGCTTCCCGGCGAGGAAGTAGATCGCCTCGCCGCCGATCCAGGTCTGGATGCCGAACCAGCCGCACGCCACCAGCGCCCGCACGACCGCGGGGAGGTTGGCGCCGCGCACGCCGAAGGAGGCGCGGGCGAAGACCGGGAAGGGAATGCCGTACTTGGGCCCGGCGTGCCCGGTGAGCAGCATCGGGATCAGCACGATGACGTTGGCCAGGCCGATGGTGAACACCGCCTGCTTCCAGTCCATGCCCACGGCGATCAGGCCGGAGGCCAGGGTCCAGGACGCCGTGTTGTGGGCCATGCCGACCCACAGTGCGGAGAAGTTGTACGTGGTCCAGGTGCGCTTGGCGACGGGGACGGGCAGCAGGTCCTCGTTGGCGTACGCACCGCTCGGCGGCGGGGAGCCCGGGGCGAGTTCCACGCGCCCGTCGGGGAGGGTGACTTGGGCGGACGGCGGTATGGCCGTGGGAGCGGTGTCGGTCATGGGGCAGGCCAATCAGGAGGTGGGACGGGAAAGGCCGTGCGGGTGCGGCGCCGATGGGGGGTGCGCCCGGTGGACGGATCGACCGGAGCGTCCTGGGACCCCTTCCCGGGAGGGCGGGAAGGGGACGAGCGGGGAGAGGAGGGGTCCGCTGACCCGGTGGTGGATCAGCCGTTGACGGCCGGGATGACCTGGCTCCCGTACGCGTCGATGACGGCTTCCTGTGCGTCGTGCATGTCGTAGACGGCGAACTGGTCGACGCCCAGCTCACGCAGTGCCTTCAGCTTCTCGATGTGCTTCTCGACCGGGCCGATGAGGCAGAACCGGTCGACGATCTCGTCGGGGACGAACTGGGTGTCGGGGTTTCCGCTGCGTCCGTGGTGGGCGTAGTCGTAGCTCTGGCGGGCCTTGATGTAGTCGGTGAGCTCCTCGGGGACGGCGGAGGAGTGCTCGCCGTACTTGGCGACCAGGTCGGCGACGTGGTTGCCGACCATGCCGCCGAACCAGCGGCACTGCTCACGGGCGTGCGCCAGTGCCTCGGGCGAGTCGTCCTCGGTGACGTAGGCCGGGGCGGCGACGCAGATCGTCACCTCGGACGGGTCGCGACCGGCGGCCACGGCCGCGTCCTTCACCGCCTTGACCATGTACTCGGTGAGATACAGGTCGGCGAGCTGGAGGATGAACCCGTCGGCCTCCTCCCCGGTCATCTTCAGCGCCTTGGGGCCGTACGCCGCCATCCACACGGGGAGCCGGGCCCCCGGTTTGATCCAGGGGAACTTGACGACGGTGCCGCCCAGGTCGGCCTCCTGGCCGCTGCCCAGCGCCCTGATGACCTTCATGGCCTCGCTGATGCGGGCCAGCGTGTTGGGCTTGCGGCCCGCGACGCGCATCGCCGAGTCACCGCGGCCGATGCCGCAGACGGTGCGGTTGCCGAACATGTCGTTGAGGGTGGCGAAGGTGGAGGCCGTGACCTCCCAGGTGCGGGTGCCCGGGTTCGTCACCATGGGGCCGACCGTCAGCTTCCGGGTGTTCGCCAGGATCTGGCTGTAGATCACGAACGGTTCCTGCCACAGCACGGCCGAGTCGAAGGTCCAGCCGTAGCGGAAGCCGTTGCGCTCGGCTCTCTTCATCAGGCTGACGACCCGCGAGGCCGGCGGGTCGGTCTGCAGGACGAGTCCGAAGTCCATGGGGGGCCACTCCTAGTTGAGGTACTGACAGGTGGAGCGGGGGGTGTAGACGCCGTGTCCCGCGCGTCCGGTGAACTCCCGCTCGGTGATGACGGGTTCGCCGCGCGAGAGGACCGTCTCGACCCGGCCGGTGGTGCGCTTGCCCTCGTACGCCGAGTAGTCGACGTTCATGTGGTGCGTCTTCGCCGACATGACCTGCTCGGCGTGCGGGTCGTAGATGACGACGTCGGCGTCCGCGCCGGGGGCGATGGTGCCCTTCTTCGGGTAGAGGCCGAACATCCGGGCCGGGGTGGCGCAGGCGATCTCGATCCAGCGGCGACGGGAGATGTGCCCGTCGACGACGGCCTGGTGCAGCAGGTCCATACGGTTCTCGACGCCCGGCAGGCCGTTGGGGATCTTCGAGAAGTCGCCCCGGCCCAGCTCCTTCTGGCCGACGAAGCAGAAGGGGCAGTGGTCGGTGGAGACCACCTGGAGGTCGTTGGTGCGCAGGCCCCTCCAGAGGGCCGCCTGGTGCTCCTTGGGGCGCAGCGGGGTCGAGCACACGTACTTGGCGCCCTCGAAGCCGGGCTCGGCGAGGTTGTCGGTGGACAGGAACAGGTACTGCGGACAGGTCTCGCCGAAGACGTTGAGCCCTTCGTCGCGAGCCCGGGCCAGCTCGGCGACCGCCTCCGTCGCCGAGACGTGCACCACGTACAGCGGGGCGCCGGCCACCTGCGCGAGCCTGATGGCGCGATGGGTGGCCTCGGCCTCGAGGAGGGCCTTGCGGACCTCGCCGTGATACCTCGGGTCCGTCTCGCCGCGGGCCAGCGCCTGCTCCACCAGCACGTCGATCGCGATGCCGTTCTCGGCGTGCATCATGATCAGGCCGCCGTTCTCGGCGGAGCGCTGCATGGCGCGCAGGATCTGCCCGTCGTCGGAGTAGAACACTCCCGGGTAGGCCATGAACTGCTTGAAGGAGGTGACGCCCTCCTCGACCAGCAGGTCCATCTCCTTCAGGGTCTCCGGGTTCACGTCGGAGACGATCATGTGGAAGCCGTAGTCGACGGCGCAGTTGCCCTCGGCCTTGGCGTGCCAGGCGTCCAGGCCCTCGCGCAGCGAGTGGCCCACGCTCTGCACCGCGAAGTCGATGATCGTGGTCGTTCCGCCCCAGGCGGCGGCCCGGGTGCCGGTCTCGAAGGTGTCGGAGGCGAAGGTGCCGCCGAAGGGCAGCTCCATGTGGGTGTGGGCGTCGACACCGCCCGGGATCACGTACTTGCCGGTGGCGTCGATACTCCGCTCGGCGGTGAAGGCCCCGGCGGCCGGTGTCCCGGACGCGGCGAGGGCGGCGATGCGGCCGTCCTCGATCAGGACGTCGGCGTGGATCTCGTCGGACGCGGTGATGACGAGGCCACCGCGGATGACGGTACGGCTGCGGCTGCTCATGCTCCCTCTCCTGCGTAGTGCCCCACTGGGGTGCGATCGGGCAGTGCGGGTCGTGTGTGGCTGGTCGCTCCCCCGGGTTCTCGGCTTCGCTCGAACAGGGGGACCCCCATCGCGGCGGTGGCCGCATGTCGAGCACGGACCCGCGCCCCTCACGGGGCGCGGGTGTGCGCGCCCGTTACGGCGCGGTCAGCGGGCCGTACGCGCCCGGCGCCCGGTCGCGGTAGAACTGCCAGCGGTCGCGGACCTCGCGCAGCTTGGCCAGGTCCAGGTCGCGGACGACCAGCTCGGTCTCCTTGTCGCTCGCCACCTCCCCGACGAACTGGGCCTCCGGGTCCACGAAGTACGAGGTCCCGTAGAAGTCGTTGTCGCCGTACTCCTCGACGCCCACCCGGTTGATCGCGCCGACGAAGTACTCGTTGGCGACGGCCGCCGCCGGCTGCTCGAGCTGCCACAGATAGCCGGACAGGCCACGCGAGGTGGCCGAGGGGTTGAACACGATCTCGGCGCCCGCCAGGCCGAGGGCCCGCCAGCCCTCCGGGAAGTGGCGGTCGTAGCAGATGTACACGCCGATCCTTCCCGCCTTGGTGTCGAAGACGGGCCAGCCGGAGTTGCCGGGCCGGAAGTAGAACTTCTCCCAGAAGCCCTTGACCTGCGGGATGTGGGTCTTGCGGTACTTGCCGAGGTAGGAGCCGTCCGCGTCGATCACGGCGGCGGTGTTGTAGAGGACGCCCGGCTGCTCCTCCTCGTACATGGGCAGCACGAGGACGATGCCCAGCTCCTTGGCGAGGGCCTGGAAGCGCTTGACGATCGGGCCGTCCGGGATCCGCTCGGCGTACTCGTAGAACGCCGGGTCCTGGACCTGGCAGAAGTACGGCCCGTAGAACAGCTCCTGGAAGCACAGGACCTGAGCGCCCTGCGCGGCCGCGTCGCGGGCCGCCTGCTCGTGGACCTGGATCATCGATTCCTTGTCGCCCGTCCAGGCGGTCTGGAAGACGGCGGCACGGATCACTCTGCTCATCGGGACCTCCGGTCGCTCGGTGTGCGGCGAGCTTAGGAAGCCCGGCGGGGCGGTTTGAGTTGCACCGTGTCACGTCTGCGGGCGCCGGGCGTTGCACCGTGTCATACCGGCGCGTACACACCTGTTTCCCGCTCTTTTCCATGGCGTTTCACCCTTGTTGGGCGTCGTGCGCGAGCAGCGCGATGTGCACCGACGCCGCCTGTTCGAAGTCGTCGAGGTCGACGCCGAGGCGGGCTTCTATGGCCTCCAGCCTGCGGTACAGGGCAGGTCGGCTGACGTGGTGGAGCTGAGCGGTGCGGGACTTGTTGCGGCCGGTGGCGAGGTAGGTCCGCAGCACCGGCAGCAGCTCCTGTTCGGCGTCGCGCCCGCACAGCAGCCCGTCCAGCTCCCGCTCGGCGAAGGCCTGCACGCGCGGGTCGTCGCGCAGCAGCCGGATCAGGCCGCGCAGATGGACGTCCCTGAGGCGTACGACGGCCGGGAGGTCCTGCGCGGCGGAGTGGCCCGCGACGGCGTCCGCGACGTGCTGGGCCTCGCGCAGCCCGGCGGGTACGTCCTCCCATGCGGTGCGCGGGCCGGCCGCCGCGACGACCGTGCCGCCCTGCCCGGACTCCGTGCGCAGCCGGGTGGCGAAGTGCGCGGTCAGGGCGTCCGCGTCCTGGTCCCGGGCGAGGCTGAGCAGGACGGCGGTGGCCCCGTCGGCCAGCTCGGCGACGAGCCCGTGCAGCCCCAGGAGCCGCAGGACCCGGTCGAGCTGGACGGGATCGCGCTCGCGTACGACGAGGGGGACGAAGGTGCGGCGGTTGACGGGCAGCCCGGCCGCCCGCGCCCGGGGCAGCAGCCGGCCGGGCTGGACGACACCGGAGACGAGGTCGGTGAGCAGGCTCTGGGCGGACTGCTCCTCCCAGGTGTGCACCGAGCCGTGGAGCATCCGGTGCAGGACCAGGGCCTCGGCGGCCCGCTCGGCGAGCAGGCGTCCGATGGGGCTGTCGCCGCGGTAGCCGCACAGCACGATCCGGCCCCAGCGCTCGCCGTGCCCGCCCAGCTCGGCGCGGACCCAGCCGTCGCCCTCGCTGCCGCCCGCCTGCCGGGCGATGCGCTCCCAGTCGCGCAGCACGTCGTCGACCGCGGGCCGCTCCCCGGCCGTGGCGAGCACCCGGTGGGCGAGGTTGGTGAGGACGACGGGGCAGCCCGCGTGCACGGCGATCTCGTCGAGCAGCCGCTGCAACGGTGCGCCCGCGGTGATGAGCCCGGTCAGGGCCGTACGGACGGACTCCGACAGGCTCACCGCGGCGAACTTGCGCCGGACCAGCCGGGACTGGACCTCCTCGGTCAGCTCGGCGAACGGGAACGGCCGGTGCAGGACCACCATGGGCAGCCCGCAGCGCTCGGCGGCCCGGCGCATCGCGTCCGGGGGCGCCGGGAAGGCGCGGCCGAGTCCGAGGACGACGGCCGCGGCCTCCGCGCGGTGCAGGGAGCGGATGTACTCGGCCTGCTTCTCCACGTCGCCGGCGAGCAGCACCCCGGTGGTGAGGACCATCTCGCCGCCGCTGAGCATCACGCCGACGTCGGGGGCCTCGGCGACGTGCACCCAGCGCACGGGCCGGTCGAGGCTCCCGGCGCCGGCCACCACCTCGGGCTCGCCGGCGAGCACCCGGTCCAGGGCGAGGACCTGGCGAACCGACAGGGCGGGTTCCAAGGCGGTGGGCATGGCTGTGTCCCCTTGCTCTGGTCCTACGGAAGACACCTCATGACGGTGCTGTCGGGGGAACGGGTCATCAGTGGACGCTCCCGAGGGCCTGCTCGAGGATCGCGGCACCCTCCTCGGCCTCCGCGACGGTGAGCGTCAGCGGCGGGGCGATGCGCAGCACGCTGGTGTTGTGCCCGCCGCCCTTGCCGATCAGCAGACCGCCGTCGCGGGCCGCTTCGAGCACGGCGGCCGCAGCGTCGGGGTCGGCCTCGTCGGTGCCGGGCCGCACCAGCTCGACGCCGATCATCAGTCCGCGTCCGCGCACCTCCCGCACGCCCGGGAGCTGGGCGGCGACGGCCCGCAGCCGCTCGATGAGCAGTCCGCCGACGCGCCGGGCGTTGCCCTGGAGGTCGTGCTCCAGCAGGTACGTGAGGTTGGCCAGCCCGGCGGCCATGGTGATCTGCGTGCCGCCGAACGTCGAGATGGAGTTGGCGTCGAGGCAGTTCATGATCTCCGCGCGGGCGACGACGCCGCCGATGGACATGCCGTTGCCGATGCCCTTGGCGAAGGTGAGGATGTCCGGCGGGCCGCTCTGCCCGTGCGCCTGCCAGCCCCAGAAGTGGTCGCCGGTGCGGCCCCAGCCGGTCTGCACCTCGTCCGCGATCCAGAGGATGCCGTGCTCCCGGAGGACGTCGCGGAAGGCCGCGTACAGCCCGTCGGGCGGCGAGGTGAAGCCGCCGACTCCCTGGATGGGTTCCGCGATCAGCGCGGCGGGCGGGCGGGTGTGGCCGAGGAGGTCCCTCAGGTCCTCGACGCAGGCCGCGATGAACTCGGCGTCGCTCAGGTGGGCGAACGGGCCGCGGGTGCGGACCCCGCCGTGGACGTAGAGCGTCTGGAGCGGGGACAGGGAGGTCGGGGACCAGCCGCGGTTGCCGGTGATGCCGATCGCGCTGAACGAGCGGCCGTGGTAGCTGTTGCGCATCGCCAGGATCTGGTTGCTGCGCCGGTACGTCGTCGCGAGCAGCAGCGCCGTGTCGTTGGCCTCGGTCCCGGAGGTGGTGAAGAAGACGCGGGCGTCCGGGATGCCGCTGAGCTGGGCGATCCGCTCGGCGAGTTCGACCATGGGCCGGTTGAGGTAGAGCGTGGACGAGTGGATGATCCGCCCGGCCTGCTCGCTCACCGCCTTGGTCACCTCGGGCAGGGCGTGCGCGGTCATCGTGGTCAGGATGCCGCCGAAGAAGTCCAGGTACCTCTTCCCGTCCGCGTCCCAGACGTGCCGGCCCTCGCCGTGGGTGATCTCCAGGGGGTCCTTGTAGTAGAGGGCCAGCCACTCGGGCAGGACGGCCCTGTGGCGGTCGTACAGGTCGCTCACGGCTTCACCAGTCCTTCGTACGCGTCGGGGCGGCGGTCGCGGTAGAACGCCCACTGCTGCCGCACTTCTTCGATGAGGTCGAAGTCGAGGTCCCGCACGACGAGTTCCTCCTCCTTGTCGCTCGCGACCTCGCCCACGAACTGCCCACGGGGGTCGACGAAGTAGCTCGTCCCGTAGAAGTCGTTGTCGCCGTACTCCTCGCGGCCCACGCGGTTGATCGCGGCGACGAAGTACTCGTTGGCGACGGCCGCCGCGGGCTGTTCGAGCTGCCAGAGGTGGGAGGACAGGCCGCGGTGGGTGGCGGAGGGGTTGTAGACGAGCTGGGCGCCGTTCAGGCCGAGCTGCCGCCAGCCCTCCGGGAAGTGGCGGTCGTAGCAGATGTACACGCCGACCTTGCCGACCGCGGTGTCGAAGACGGGCCAGCCGAGGTTCCCGGGTTTGAAGAAGTACTTCTCCCAGAAGCCCTTGACCTGGGGGATGTGGTGCTTGCGGTACTTGCCGAGGTAGGTGCCGTCGGCGTCGATGACGGCCGCGGTGTTGTAGTAGAAGCCGGACTGCTCTACCTCGAAGACGGGGACCACGATCACCATGCCGGTCTCGCGGGCGAGGGCCCGCATACGGCGCACCGTCGGCCCGTCGGGCACCTGCTCGGCCCAGCGGTAGTGCTCGGGCTCCTGGACCTGGCAGAAGTACGGGGCGTTGAACACTTCCTGGAAGCCGATCACCTTCGCGCCCTGCCGGGCCGCCTCCCGGGCGTGCTCCACATGCTTGGCGATCATGGATTCGGTGTCGCCGGTCCAGGTCGCCTGGACCAGTGCGGCGCGTACGACGTGGGCCATGGTGCCGCTCCTTTGCCTGATGGTCCGCGGGGGACGTCAGAGAGCCTCTACGCCCGTAGAGCCAGGCTGTAGAGGCTCGAACGTAAGCCTCCGCGGCGGCCTTGCCAAGACCATCGTCGTCAACCCGCTGAGTCGATCACGTTTCGCACCCCCGCGGGTGAGTGATCGGATTGTCGGCGGGCCGGTCAGGCGGTGAATCCGGCGACCCTGAGTGCGTGGACGAGGTCCCAGTGACGCTCGGCGGAGACACCCCGGGCGGCCTCCAGGAGCAACGGTACGAGCCGCTGCGGGTCCGGGGCGACACTGCGGGCCGCCTCCTGAGGAGTACGGACGCGCACGTAGGCGTCGAGGAGCGCACTCACCTCGCGGTGCCGGCCGTCGGCGTCCAGGACCAGGACGGCCTCACCGACCTCGGGCGCGGGCCGTGCGACGCCCTGCCGCAGCATCTGCTCGCCGTCCGTGGTGCGGCCGGCCGCGGTGAGCGCGTCCGCGGCGGCGACGAGGCGGTCGGCGGGCAGGGAGGCCGCCTCCCACAGCAGGGTGGCCCAGTCGGCGTCGAGGCCCGCGCGCTGCAGTTCGGCGGCGAGCAGGGGGTAGCGGGCGGCGGGCCAGTGGGCGGCCTCGACGAGCAGGGCGTGCGCCTCGCCGCTGCGGCCCTCGGCGCGCAGCCGGACGAGCGCGGCGACGGTGTCGGCGGTGAGCCGCCGGTCGGCCTCGTCGAGGGAGGGTGTACGCGGCTGTGAGGTCTCGTGGGTCTCGGCGTCGGCGGCCCCGGCGAACCGGGCGCCACGGGGGCTGCGGCGCCCCGGCGCGGGCGCGGCGACGGGCGGAACGGCGCCGGTCGGCGGCTCCTGCACGTCCATCATTCCGGCGAAACGGGCGCTGCCGCGGGCGCGGCGCTTGGGGCGCTGCTTGGCGGGGGCGTCCACGGACACGGGGGCCGGGCGGGGGGCGGGGCTCATGGGTTCGGGCTCCACGGGCTCGCGGTTCGCGGGTTCGTGGTTCACCGGCTCGTGGTTCGCATGGTCATGGTTCGCAGGTTCGCGGTTCGCAGATTCGTGGTTCGCAGATTCGCGGTTCGCACGTTCGCGGTTCACGGGTTCGGCGGACGGGCCGCCGCCCAGCCCCGTGGAAGCCCGTCCGGGGGCGCCGTCGGCGCGGTCACGGCGCCAGACGGAGGCGTCGTCGGCCGGTTCCGTGTCCGGGGCTCCCGGTCCGCCGTGAGGCCGCTTCGGCGCCGTGTCCGGGCCCTGTGGCCAGGCCCGCCCGGTCTGCGTCCACTCGCCCCGGCGGGCGCGGGCCGCCTCCGCCCAGCGGCCTTGCGCCCCCCGGCCCTCCACACGGCCGCCCGACGGCGCCGGAGCGCTCCCACCGCCCGTCTCCCCGGGTGCGCGGGCCTCCGGGGCCGTTTCCCGCTCCGCACGGAAGACGTCCCCGGTCCGGGCCGCCCCGGAGGGCCGCGTGCCCGGGGCCGGCAGGGCGCGGTGCTCGAGGGCCTCCATGCGGCGACGCAGCTCCGCGCAGCGGGCCGTGGCCCGGTCGTGGTCGTCGTGGGCCCAGGCCAGGTCGAGCCGGAGGGCCGCGGCCTCCTCCCGGGTGGCCGCCGACTCCAGCCGGCGCGCGAGGTCCGCCTGGCGCTCCGCCGCGAAACGCCGCTCGCGGAGCATCACGTCGAGACGGTCGGCGAGCGCCTCCCGGGCCCCCGGCCGGGCGTCGTGCGCGGCCAGCGAGGCACCGTGCAGCGCCCGCGCCCGCTCGGCCTCCCGCACGGCGACCGCGGGCCCCTGTGCGGCGCCGAGGTCCTGCAGCAACGCCTCCACGACGTCCCAGGGCGGCACCTCCCGGCCGTCCAGGCAGGCCCGCATGCCGTCGGGGTCGCGCTGCCAGAAGACGCCGCACCAGCCGCCGCCCTGGTCGAGCCGCGCCAGCAGCCCGTTCAGGTAGCTCGCGAACTCCCGCACAGCACCCGGGAGTTGATCCACCGCCATCGCTCAGCTCCCGCCCGAGTGGAGTGCTCCAGTCCGGTAGAAAACACCCCTCGTGTTACAGATGGGCTACAGGCAGTTTTCAGAGCGGACGCAGTGCGCTCCAGCGGAGCATGCGCGACCTGTGCGCGCCCCGCCCGCACCACGGGCACCGCGCCCGAGGACCGGCCGCCCGGCGAGGGGCAAGCCCCTACGGGCAAGCCCCTCCCCGTCGCGCTCCGGACATGCCCCGGAAGCTCTGGACATGCCCCTGAACAGCGATCGTGCGATGGTGTTCTAAGCGCGGCCCGGCACCCGCACCTCAGGTGTAAACCGGACAACTCAGGGCACCCGCGACGGACCGGCATGTACATCAGCGGAACGGAAGGCCATGACCAGCGGCTTCACGGGTCCGCAGGGCTACGGCTCGGACCCCTTCGCAGAGTTCTTCGCACGTATTTTCGGTGGCCAGCGTCCCGGCCCCCGGCAGATCGACCTCGGTCGGCTCCTGAGCGAGCCGGCCCGGCAACTGGTCGCCGGTGCCGCACGCTACGCCGCGGAGCACGGCAGTCGCGACCTCGACACCCAGCACCTGCTGCGCGCCGCGCTCGCCACCGAACCGACCCGAAGTCTGCTCAGCCGCGCCGGGGCGGACCCCGACTCGCTGGCCTCGGAGATCGACGAGCGCTCCGGCCCGGTCCAGCAGACCTCGGGCGACGCGCCGCCGCCCACCTCGCTCTCCCTGACGCCCGCCGTCAAGCGCGCCCTGCTGGACGCGCACGAACTGGCCCGGGCCAGCGGCACCGGCTACATCGGCCCCGAGCACGTGCTCAGCGCGCTCGCCGCGAACCCCGACTCGGCCGCCGGGCACATCCTCCACTCGACGCGCTTCGCCCCCTCCCCGCTGCCGCCGGAGGCCGGCGAGCACGCACCCGCGCGCCCGGAACGCCCGCGCCCCAGCTCGACCCCGACCCTGGACAAGTACGGCAGGGACCTCACGGACCTCGCGCGGCAGGGCCGCATCGACCCGGTGATCGGACGCGAGGAGGAGATCGAGCAGACGATCGAGGTGCTCTCCCGCCGCGGGAAGAACAACCCGGTGCTCATCGGTGACGCGGGCGTCGGCAAGACGGCCATCGTGGAGGGGCTGGCGCAGCGCATCGCCGACGGCGACGTGCCCGACGTCCTGCTCAGCCGCCGGGTCGTCGCCCTGGACCTGACCGGTGTGGTCGCCGGCACCCGCTACCGGGGCGACTTCGAGGAGCGGCTGAACAACATCGTCGGCGAGATCCGCGCCCACTCGGACGAACTGATCGTCTTCATCGACGAACTGCACACCGTGGTGGGCGCCGGGGGCGGCGGCACGGAGGGCGGTTCCATGGACGCGGGCAACATCCTCAAGCCCGCCCTGGCCCGCGGCGAACTGCACGTCGTGGGCGCCACCACGCTGGAGGAGTACCGCAGGATCGAGAAGGACGCGGCGCTGGCCCGCCGCTTCCAGCCCATCCTGGTGCCCGAGCCGTCCGTCCAGGACGCCATCGAGATCCTGCGCGGGCTGCGGGACCGCTACGAGGCCCACCACCAGGTGCGGTACACCGACGAGGCGCTGGTGGCCGCCGTGGAGTTGTCCGACCGGTACCTCACCGACCGTCACCTGCCGGACAAGGCGATCGACCTGATCGACCAGGCCGGCGCCCGGGTGCGGCTGCGCGCCAAGACGAAGGGCACGGACGTACGGGCGCTGGAGCGGGAGGCCGAGCGGCTGACCCGGGACAAGGACCAGGCGGTGGCCGACGAACAGTACGAGCAGGCCACACGGTTGCGTGACCGCATCGTCGAGCTGAAGCGGCGCATCGAGGAGGCGAGCGGCGAGCCCGAGGCCGACGAGGGGCAGCATCTGGAGGTCACCGCGGAGGCCATCGCCGAGGTGGTGTCCCGGCAGACCGGCATCCCGGTGAGCCGCCTCACCGAGGAGGAGAAGGAACGGCTGCTCGGTCTGGAGGAGCATCTGCACCAGCGGGTCGTCGGGCAGGACGAGGCGGTCGCCGTCGTGGCGGACGCGGTGCTGCGTTCGCGGGCCGGACTGTCCAGCCCGGAGCGGCCGATCGGCAGCTTCCTCTTCCTCGGCCCGACCGGTGTCGGCAAGACGGAGCTGGCCCGGGCGCTCGCGGAGGCGCTGTTCGGCAGCGAGGAGCGCATGGTCCGGCTCGACATGAGCGAGTACCAGGAGCGGCACACCGTCAGCCGGCTGGTGGGCGCCCCGCCCGGGTACGTGGGCCACGAGGAGGCCGGGCAGCTCACCGAGGTCGTACGGCGGCACCCGTACTCGCTGCTGCTGCTCGACGAGGTGGAGAAGGCGCACCCGGACGTCTTCAACATCCTGCTGCAGGTCCTCGACGACGGGCGGCTGACCGACTCCCAGGGCCGGACGGTGGACTTCACCAACACGGTCATCGTGATGACGAGCAACCTCGGCTCGGAGGCGATCACCCGGCGCGGCGCCGGCATCGGGTTCGGTGCGGGCGGCGCGGACGCGGACGAGGAGGCGCGGCGCGAGCAGATCCTGCGTCCGCTGCGCCAGCACTTCCGGCCGGAGTTCCTCAACCGCATCGACGAGATCGTCGTGTTCCGCGAGCTGACGACCGAGCAACTGCGGCGCATCACGGACCTGCTGCTCGACAAGACCCGGCGCCGGCTGCGGGCGCAGGACATCGAGGTGACGTTCAGCGAAGGGGCCGTGGAGTGGCTGGCGCGGCGCGGCTACCAGCCGGAGTACGGCGCACGACCGCTGCGCCGCACGATCCAGCGGGAACTGGACAACCGGCTCTCCCGTCTGCTCCTGGACGGCCGGATCGAGCGCGGCAGCCGGGTCGATGTCGACGTCGATGCCGAGAAGGGCGAACTCGTCTTCCGTCCGCGGCCGCCGGCCTCGGCGGGGGCCTCGGCTCCCCGCGAGCCGGGCGACGGTGCGGCGCCCCACCGGGAAGGCCGGACCGCCCCCTGGTGAACCGCCCGGGATGCATGAGGCCCGGCGTGACAGGAACCGCCCGGCGGCCGTCAGCACGGCCGCCGGGCGGCATTAGTTCAGGGTCATCGGGCCGGGATGCCGGTCACCACCGGCGGGGCGGCACGCCGGTCACGGCGGGATGCCCGGTCACGGCGCCGGGCCGGGATGCCGGTCACGGCGCCGGGTTCACCACCATCGCCGAGCCGCCGCCGCGGCGCACCTTCTCGGCCGCGGCCAGCCACGCGCCGCCCGGCAGGCGCTGTACGCCCGTCGCCGCGCCGATCTCCGGGTTCAGCGTGAAGGAGTGCCCGATGGCTTCCAGCCGGGCGCGCAGAGGGCTGTTGTAGAGGGCGGGTTCGAGTTCCGTCTTCGCGGCGTTGCGCTGGCTGGCGCGCGGTGCGGCGATCGCGTCGACGAGCGGCAGATGCCGGTCGAGGAACTCGGTCAGGGTCTGCAGCACGGTGGTGATGATGGTCGCGCCGCCGGGCGAGCCCAGCGCGACGACCGGACGTCCCTGCTTGTCGAGCACGATCGTCGGCGAGATCGAGGAGCGCGGCCGCTTGCCGGGGCCGGGCAGGTTCGGGTCGTGCACGGCCGGATTGGCGGGCGTGAAGGAGAAGTCCGTCAGCTCGTTGTTGAGCAGGAAGCCGCGGTGCGGGACGGTGATGCCGCTGCCGCCGGTCTGCTCGATGGTCAGGGTGTAGGAGACGACGTTGCCCCACTTGTCGGCCACCGTGAGGTGCGTGGTGTTCTCGCCCTCGTACGTGGTCGGGGCCGCCGTGCCGCGGGACGCGCAGGGCGCCGGGTGGCGCGGGTCGCCGGGCGCGAGCGGGCTGGTGAGCACCGCGTCGTCCTTGATGAGGCAGGCGCGCGAGTCGGCGAACTTCTGCGACAGCAGTTCCCTGGTCGGGACGTCCTCGAAGGCGGGGTCGCCGACCCAGCGCCCGCGGTCCGCGAACGCGATCCGGGCGGCCTCGATGAAGTGGTGCAGGTACTGCACCTCGCTCGCCTTGGAAAGGTCGGTCTTCTCCAGGATGTTCAGCGCCTCGCCGACCGTGGTGCCACCGGAGGACGACGGGGCGATGGAGTAGACGCCGAGGCCGCGGTACGAGGTTTTCGTGGGCGCCTGGAGCTTGGCGCGGTAGGCCGCGAGGTCCTTCTCGGACAGCCTGCCCGGGCGGGCGTTCCATCCCGAGGCCGGGTCCACCGGGGGCTTGTCGACGGTGGCGACGATGTCCTTGCCGAGGTCGCCGTGGTAGATCGCGCCTATGCCCTTGCGGCCCAGCTCCTCGTAGGTGCGGGCGAGGTCGGGGTTCTTGAAGGTGGAGCCGACCACGGGGAGCCGGCCGCCCGGCAGGAAGAGCTGGGCCGTGTCCGGGAAGTACCGGAAGCGGGTCTCGTTGGCGGCGGTCTGCGAGCGGAAGGTGTCGTCGACGGTGAAGCCGTCGCGGGCGATCCGCTCGGCCGGCTTCAGCACCGTGCCGAGCCGCTCGGTGCCCCACTCGTCCAGCGCCTTCTGCCAGGTCGCGGGCGTGCCCGGGGTGCCGACGCTCAGGCCGCTGCTGACGGCGTCGGCGAAGGCGAGCGGCTTGCCGTTCTCCACGAAGAGGTTGGAGTCGGCGGTCAGCGGTGCCGTCTCGCGGCCGTCGATGGTGTGCACGGTGCGGGACCTGGCGTCGTAGTAGACGAAGTAGCCGCCCCCGCCGACGCCCGCGGAGTAGGGCTCGGTGACGCCGAGCGCGGCGGCGGTGGCGACGGCCGCGTCGACCGCGTTGCCGCCCTTCCTGAGGACCTCGATGCCGGCGGCGGACGCGTCCGCGTCCACGCTCGCCACGGCCCCGCCGTACCCCACGGCCACGGGCACCTTCTCCGGGGTCGATTTCTCCGGTGCCGGGGCGGCGTGCGGCGGCGCCGCCGCTCCCACCGACACCAGGACGGCCGAGACCGCCGAAACCGCCAGTTTCCGCGCGACAGGGCGACGCATTCGTACCTCCAGTGACGTGCGTCCACGCAGGGTAACCACATTGCCATGGACTCGTCAGCACCGCCTGGGCCAGTGGCCCGAACGGGGGACTAGCATGCGCGCCCATGAACGACGACGTGCGCAACATCGTCCTGGGCGTGTTGGCGACGGGCATCAGCGCCGCGCTCGGCTGGGTGGCCCGCACCTATCTCTGGAAGCGGAAGCTGCGGCGCAAGCAGGCCTTCTTCGGGCTGCCCGACAATTCCGAGTCGCTGCTCGTGGTCAACCGGGACGCCGGCAGCCCGGATCTGGCGGTGCACCGCTACGACGTGTTCGCCCTCCTGGAACTGTCCGCCCTCATCAAGGACTGCGGGGCCAACGCCCGGATCGTCACCCAGGACGCGGCACAGCAGGGCTTCGGCGAGCGGACGGAGTTCTGTGTGGGCGGACCGGGGTCCAACCGGAGGATGCTCGCCCACTTGTCGGCCATGCTGCCGGGCGTGCGGGTCAACCTCGACCCGGAACGGGGGCCGGACCAGGGCGCGTTCCAGATCGGCGGCGAGCAGTACCGCATGGAACGCGGCGTCGCCGAGTACGTCCTGCTGGCCCGGATCGTCGGGGGCCTGTCGCGGCCGGTGTTCCTCTTCTGCGGCCAGCGCGCGATCACCAACCAGGCGGCGACGCGCTACCTCGCGCGCCATCACGAGCGTCTGGCCCGCAAGTACGGCGCAGGTTCCTTCGTCCTGCTGCTGAAGGTGGTCAACTCCGAGGCGTACGGCCCCGATGTGGTGGAGCTGGTGGGCGACGTCACACGCGCGGCGCAGACTCCGGCCCCCACGCCAACCACACGGAGCTCGCACACCGCCTCCTAGGTCGCGACAGGGTTCAACAATCTTTACTGGCACGTAACTTACCGACGGGTTACCTCTGGTAAGGGGATGCGGTTACCGTCGGGTCACTTTGCGCTGACACGAGTGAGGAGTGACCCGTGGGAACGTCCCGCAAGACCCTGCGCACGACCGCCGTGGGTGCCGTCTCGGCGACCTTGATCGCCGGCAGCGCCCTCGGACTCGCCCCCGTCCCTCAGGCCGCCGCGAACGACGTCCGGTTCGTCGACATCACCGGTGACGGCGGCACGGTCCTCAAGGCGAACGTCGTCACGCCCGCGGACGCGGACGGCACGCGCCGCTATCCGCTGATCGTCCTCCCGACGAGCTGGGGCCTGCCGCAGGTCGAGTACCTGGCGCAGGCGCGGAAGCTCGCGGATTCGGGGTACGTGGTGCTGACCTACAACGTGCGCGGCTTCTGGCAGTCCGGCGGCGAGATAGAAGTCGCGGGGCCACCCGACGTAGCCGATGCCTCCAAGGTGATCGACTGGGCGCTCGCGCACACCCCGGCCGCCCCCGGGCACATCGGCATGGCGGGCGTCTCCTACGGCGCCGGCATCAGCCTGCTGGCCGCCGCGCACGACAAGCGCATCAAGGCGGTCGCCTCGCTCAGCGGCTGGGCGGACCTGATCGACTCGATCTACTCCGGCCGCACCCAGCACGTCCAGGCGGCCGCCGTACTGGACGGCGCGGCCACGCTCACCGGCCGTGAGAGCCCCGAAGTGCGGCAGACGTTCGACGACTTCTACGCCTCGAACCTCGCCAAGGAGCCCGAGCTGATCGCGTGGGGCAAGAAGCGCTCCCCCGCCACCTACGTCGACCGGCTCAACACGAACGGCGCGGCGGTTCTGCTCGCCAACGCCTGGGGCGACACGGTCTTCCCGCCCAACCAGTACGCCGACTTCTACGAGAAGCTGACGGTCCCCAAGAGACTGGAACTCCGCCCGGGCGACCATGCCACGCCCGAGCTGACCGGGCTGTTCGGGGTGCCCAACGACGTGTGGACCGACACCGAGCGCTGGTTCGACCACTACCTCAAGGGCGCGGACAACGGCATCGACCGTGAGCAGCCGGTCGAGCTCAAGTCCCGCTCCACCGGCGGCTACGAGGGCTACCCGGACTGGAAGTCGGTGGGCGCGGCCACGAGGAAGATCGACCTCGCGGGCACCACCACGATCCACGCGAACGTGGACTCCGGCGCGGACGGCGGGGTGGTCTTCCTCTCCAGCATCCTCGACCAGGTGGCCCATCTCCCGCCGGTCGCGTCGATCCCGCTGCTTCCGCGCCGCTGGGCCGCCGTATGGCAGTCGGGGAAGTACGCCGGCCCCCAGCACGTGCGTGGCACGGCGAGGCTGCACACCACGCTCACGCCCACCGAGGAGAGCGGAACCCTCGTCGCGTACCTGTACGACGTGGGCCCGCTCGGCCTCGGCAAGCTGGTCAGCAACGCGCCGTACACCTGGCACGGGCGGACGCCCGGCACGCCGTTCGGCGTCGACCTGGAGCTGTTCTCCACGGCCTACGACGTCCCGGCCGGGCACCGCCTCGCCCTGGTCGTCGACACGGTCGACCCGCTGTACACGGAGCACAACCCGTCCGGCGCACAGCTGACCTTCTCCTCGCCCGCGAACGACCCGTCGTACGTGTCGATTCCGCTGCGCGAGCAGTGATCTTCGGCTGCCGCCTTCCGGGCCCGGCCCTCTGAGCTGCTGCTCCCCTGTCCCCCCGTGGTCGACGGACCGCGGGGGATCCCCACGGCCGTCAACACCACGGGGATGAACGGCACATCGTAGTCGAGACCCGGCGCGATGTGCCCGGCAGGCGGTGGTTAGGTCCGCTCAGGGCGGGCGGTCCCAGACCCCCGCCCCCTCCGAGGAGCGGTACGACACGTGCTCCGCGGGCCTGCGGCGACGGCGGGCGGGCCGCGGTGCCGCACCGTTCGTCGCGGCGTGTTTGGAGCGTAGGGCGCCGGGAACTCCGAAAATAGGATTTATTGGGCACCGCTCAAGGGGTCTGGGCCCGGCGGCAGCCCGCGTCGGGAGGCGTCATGGTCATCCTGGGGATCATTCTGCTCATCATCGGGTTCGTCGCGAAGATCGCCATTCTCTGGACGATCGGGATCATCCTCGTCGTCATCGGAGCGGTGCTCTTCCTGCTCGGCTCCCTCGGACACGCGGTCTTCGGGCGACGGCACTACTGGTAGTGCCGGTCCGTCGATGGGCGCCGCCGGGACCGGCGGCACACGACAGGTCCCGCTCCCCGCGCGGCCGGGCTCACCCGGCCCGTGAGGGCGGGACCCGTGCGTGTCCGCACCCGGCGTCGGCCGTCGTCACCGGAGGTCCGCCGGAGCCGTCACGCCTGCCGCCGGGGCACGGCCCCGGTTCCGGCCGGCCCGCCCTGTCTGGGGACCGTCGGCCGGGGCCGGACGGGGCGTGCGGCGCCGGGCCCGTCCCCCGGCGCGGCGGGCCTGCCGGACGCCCAGGCCAGCAGCCCGGGGTCCTCCAGCGTGTCCACCCACAGGTCGGCCAGGGCCGCGGCCTCACCGTCGGGGTGCCGCCCCACCGCGACGGTCCGCAGGCCCGCCGCACCGGCGGCCTTCAGCCCGTTGACCGAGTCCTCCACGGCCAGGGCTCTGCCGCACTCCACGCCCAGCCGCCGCGCGGCCTCGGCGTAGGCGTCGGGGTACGGCTTGGGGCGTACGGCCGCGCCCGGCACGACGATGTGCCGGAAGTGGTGCCGCAGCCCCACGGACTCGAGGGAGAACTCCACCACGTCGGCAGGGCAGTTGCTGGCCACGGCCAGCGGTACGACCCGGCTCAGGGCCGTGACCAGGGCCCGGGCTCCGGGCATCGGCACGGGATCCCGGGCGACGAGCGCGCGGAACGCCGCCAGGAGTTGCCGGGTCATCTCCTCGGCTCTGTCCGGCCTGCCGGCCAGGCGGGCCATGAGGGCGCCGCACTCGGTGTAGTGCAGACCCGTGCTGCGGCGCGTGAACTCCGCGTCGGGTGCGACGCCGTGGTCCCGCAGAACGGTGTCCCGCGCTTTCTGCCAGTGCCGTTCGGAGTCCACCAGGGTGCCGTCGCAGTCGAAGACGACGGCCTCGGGAGTCCAGTCGAAAATACGATGGGTTGCCATGTGTGTGCCGTTCTTGGCGCAGGACGGAACGGCCGCACGGCGGCACGGTCCGCCGGTGGGGGGTACCGGGTGTGCGCCTGCTTCGCTTTTCGCTTCAGGAAAGCGTGATGACGCAGGCGAAGATGGCTGGTTCACGCATGCATGGGTCACACATCGCGGTCTGCGGTGGTCCTGACCGCATCCGGAACCAGAAACATAATGAACGCTACGCTCGTTCGGAGCGGTCGTGAAGATTTGCCACCGCAATACCCACGTGTGGGTGATGCCTCAGCGATAACGCAGCACACCCTCGGCCGTGCGCTCACCGCCCTGCCGGACGACGAAAAAGCCGGTCCGGCCGTGCAGGGAGCCGTGAATGACGGCAGGCGGTGCGTGTTCGGTGAACTTCAGGGCCGTCATACGGCCGGAGACCGGCCGGAGAAGAAGTCCCCCGCTGCGCAGGGCGATCGCCTGCCGCGCCGCCTCGAACAGGGCCATGCCGGGCACGTGGTCGGTGCCGTGGTCGAAGTAGTACGGGTGACGGGGGTCGGCCGGGTCCACCAGGATGTCGTCCCCTCGCCGGGAGACGAGGACATCGGCCCTCGACTCCAGCCCCAGGACGGCGGGTTCGGGCCGGGGGCGGCCGCTCGGCGCCGGGACCGCCGCCGCGGACCCGGACCGGAGTTCGGCGTACCGCCGGGCGCCGACAATCCGCGCCCCGCCCGCCGCCCGGGCGAACGTGCGGCCGTCGGCGTGGAATTCGGCCCGCATCCGCAGGGCGGACAGCCGTTCTCCGCTCCCGTCGGTACGGAGGTCATCGACCCACACCCGACAGGTGACCTCGCTGGCGCCGTGCGGCGCCGTGGGCTCCGCCGCCGTGTCGAGCCGGAACGACACGTCGCCGATCAGGAAGCGCGCCGCGGCCGGCACGCCGAAGTGGCGCAGCGGAACGCAGATGCCGAGCTGGCGCAGCGTCTCGACGACCATCCAGGGGCTGTGCCGGTCGTCACGGCCGCGGGGGAACGTGGGATGCGAGCGGGTCCACGCGGCGGCGGCACAGAAGGTGAGCGGCCCGCAGCGGCGGACGTCCGTCAGCAGGACCTCGGCCACCGAAACCCGGTGCACCGCCTCGCGTTCGACGGTCCTGGACCGGCTCAAGGACGCACAACAGAAGCGGGAATCCATGCAAAAAGCTAATAAGACCATTGCTGCTTTCGCATGCGCGGCGCTCCTGACTTTCCGGCAGGACGGCTACATTCCTCCTCGCGACCCATCGACGGACAAGGGGCGACGCGTGCAGGAACGGGCGGAAGAAACCCGCAGAGCCGTATTGCTGGCAGCAGCTCACCTGTTCTTCGAACGAGGGTACGCGGGGACCAGTATCAGTGACATCAGCGACCGGTCCGGCCGCACCAGCGGAGCCATCTACTTCCACTACACCAACAAGGAACACCTCGCCCTCGCCGTGGTGAATGCGCATTTCGCGACCTGGCCGGCGGTGATCGCGCGCCATGAAGCCGTCGCGCGACCGGCCCTGGAAAAGCTCGTCGGCCTGAGCTTCACGGTCGCCCGGGCCTTTCGTGACGACGTCCTCGTCCGCGCGGGCGCCCGGCTGTGGGCCGAGCGGAAGTCCATCGACATCGAGATGCCTCCGCCCTTCGTGGACTGGATCGCCACGGTCGAGCGCATGCTCACCCGGGCACGCGCCGACGGAGACCTCGCGCCGGGGGCGGAGCCCGGCCGCGACGCACCCACCCTGGTCGCCGCCTTCTTCGGGCTGCACACGCTCTCGGACGCCCTCGACGACCGTCTGCTGATCGAGGACCGCCTGACCGACCTGTGGCTGTTGCTCCTTCCGGGCCTCCAGGCCGACCCCGCGCCCCGGAGTCTGCTGGCCAGGGTGGGCGCCCAGGTGGCCGCAGACGTCCCTGGTTAGCTCTCGGCCACCTCCGCATACACCTGGGACAGCTCGGGGGCGCCCGTGGCGGCCCAGGTGTGGCCGTCGGTGACCACGTCGATCTCGCGTCCCGAGGCCAGCCGGACCACCGGGTGGCCGTTCGGCCAGATCTCCCAGGCGGCGCCCGGGACGGTGCGCACGATGACCGTGCCCAGGTAGAGCCCCGCGTCGTTCCCGAGCCAGGGCAGGGTCTCGGCGTCGTCGCGCCAGCGCGGCAGAAGCTGGTCGAGCGCCTCCAACGAGGCGGTGGAGTCGTCGAGTTCCACCCCCGCCTGCTCGGCGTGCGCACGCAACAGCTCGCATTCGGACAGCAGTCCACTGACACCGGCCGCGTCGGCGTCACCGTCGGAGAACACCGCGACGCCCAAGGCGGGGCCGCGTTTCTTGCGCCAGTTGCCCAGGAAGGAGATGTTCATACGCCCAGCGTGACACCGGCGCGCGTCGAGACACCACAGGCGCGCAGGGGCCACCGTCACGCCCCTTCGGCGGGGGCGACCGCGCAGAGACCTAGACCTCGTCCGCCCCTTCGGCGGGGGGCGGCTACGGCTCGAGGTCCACGACCACCGGCGCGTGGTCGGAGGCGCCCTTGCCCTTGCGTTCCTCGCGGTCCACATAGGCGTCCTTGACCGCCTTGGCGAACGGCTTGTTGCCGTACACCAGGTCGATGCGCATACCGCGGTTCTTGGGAAAGCAGAGCTGGCGGTAGTCCCAGTACGTGAACGGGTGCTCGTACTTCAGCGGGCGCGGCACCACATCCTGGAGGCCCGCCTCGCGCAGGGAGGCCAGGGCGGCGCGCTCGGCCGGGGTGACGTGGGTCGAGCCCTCGAAGGCGGCGATGTCGTAGACGTCGTCGTCCGTCGGCGCCACGTTGTAGTCGCCCAGCACCGCGAACGGGCGGCCGCCCGCGGCGTCGCCCGCGACGGCCGCCTTCAACGCCTCGAACCATTGCAGCTTGTACGCGTAGTGCGGGTGGTCCACCTCGCGGCCGTTCGGCACGTACACCGACCAGACGCGGACCGGGCCGCAGGTCGCGGAGATCGCGCGGGGCTCCTCCACGCCGTCGTAGCCGGGGTCGCCGGGCAGGCCCTTGACCACGTCCTCCAGGCCGACGCGGGAGAGCACCGCGACGCCGTTCCACCGGCCGGTCGCGTGCACCGCCGCCTCGTAGCCCAGCTCGCGCAGCGGGTCGTACGGGAACTGCTCCTCCGCGATCTTGGCCTCCTGGAGGCAGAGCACGTCCGTGCCGCTGCTCTCCAGCCAGGCCAGGAGCCTCGGGAGGCGGGCGGTGATCGAGTTCACGTTCCAGGTCGCGATGCGCATGCCTCACAACCTACCCGGCGGGTACGACAACCGGTCCCGGCCCTGTCTCCCGGGCTCCCGCCGGCCGTCAGACCCGCGCCGACGCGCCCGGCGCCAGCCTCAGGTGCTCGGCTCCGCCCAGGGCGCCGATCTGGTTGTCGTAGATCGGGCGGGCGAGGTCCGTCAGCAGGGCGTCGTGGATGTCGTACGCCCGTTGCGGCTTGACCTCGCGGACGTAGTCGATCACCTCGGCGATCTTGTTCCAGGGCGCCATCACCGGGAGCATCAGCGTTTCGACGGGGTGGTCGGGAACAGTGAGGGCGTCGCCGGGGTGGAAGACCTTGCCGCCGTCGATCAGATAGCCGACGTTCGTGATCCGGGGGATGTCCGGGTGGATCACGGCGTGCAGTTCGCCGTGCACCTGGACGTCGAAGCCCGCGGCGGTGAAGGTGTCGCCGTGGCCGACGGTGTGCACCCGGCCCGGGAACGCCGCCGAGATCTGCTCGGCGACCGACCGCAGGGTCCAGATCTCGGCGCCCGGGTTGGCCTCCATGCCGGCCCGCAGCCGGTCCTCGTTGAAGTGGTCGAGGTGCTCGTGCGTGACCAGGAGGGCGTCCGCGCCGACCGCGGCGTCCTCCTCGCTGAAGGTCCCGGGGTCGATGACGAGCGTGCGCCCGTCCTTTTCGAGCCGGATGCAGGCGTGCGACTTCTTCGTGAGCTTCATGGGTCCATCCTGCCCCCGCCCGGCCTGCTCAGCGTGGTGGCCCTGCTACCCGGCTGGTGATCACTCCTGCAGGGTGGTCTCCTCCCGGATCACCTGCTGCGCCACTCGGAACGCGCTGTTCGCGGCCGGCAGGCCGCAGTAGACCGCCGCCTGGAGCAGCACCTCCGCGATCTCGGCCGGGGTGAGGCCGTTGCGCAGGGCCGCCCGGGTGTGGGCGGCGAGGTCGTCCAGGTGGCCGCCCGCGACCAGGGCGGTGAGCGTGACACAGCTCCGGGTGCGGCGGTCGAGGCCGGGCCGGTCCCAGATCTCGCCCCACGCGTAGCGGGTGAGGAACTCCTGGAAGTCCCCGGAGAAGTCGTCGGCGGAGGCCAGCACCCGGTCGACGTGCGCGTCGCCGAGCACCTCGCGGCGGATCTTGATCCCGGTGTCGTACGGGTCGGGCCGGGCCGAGGGCTGGGGCGGGACGGCGGCCGGGGCGATCTCGGCCACGGGAACCACCGGCGGCGGCGCGACCGGCGCCGGCTTCGCCGGGGGCGTGGCGATCGCGGTCATCTGACCGGTGGTCGCGTCGAAGGCGGGCTGCCACGCGGTCGCGAAGTGGTGGACGAGCAGGTCGGTGACCGCCGCGGGCTGCTCCACGGGCACCAGGTGGGAGGCGCCGGGGACGACCGCGAGCCGGGCGTCGGGGATCCCGGCGACCAGGGTGCGCGCCTCGGCGGGCCCGGTGACCTGGTCCTCGGAGCCGACCAGGACCAGGGTCGGCACGCCGATCCGGCCGAGTTCGGCCCGCACGTCGAACGCGGCGAGCGCCTCGCAGGCCGAGATGTAGCAGCCCGGGTCGGTGGTGCGGACCATCTGCACGGCCCACTCGGTGATCGCGGGCTGCGCGGCGGCGAACCCTCCGGTGAACCAGCGGTCGGGGGAGGTGCGGGCGATCGGATCCAGCCCGTTCGTCCGGACGATCACACCCCGCTGGCGGAACTCGTCGGCCGTGCCGAAGCGCGGTGAGGCGGCGATCAGGACGAGGGAGGCGAGGCGCTCGGGGTGGCGCAACGCCAGCTCGATCCCCACCGCGCCGCCCAGGGCACAGCCCGCGTAGCCGAAGCGCTGCACGCCGAGCGCGTCGAGCGTGGCGAGCAGCCGGGCGGTGAGGTCGGTGACGGAGCCCGCCGGATGAGCAGGTGCCCCGCCGTGGCCGGGCAGGTCGAAGCGGAAGACCCGCCACTGCTTGGCAAGCTCCGGAACCTGCCGGTCCCACATGTGCCATGTGGTACCCAGTGAGGGCCCGAGGATCAGGACCGGTGCGTCTTCTGGCCCGTCAAAGCGGTATTGCAGGGTGTTCGGTGGTGTCTCGCTCACCCGTCAGACCCTCTCATCTGTCACGAGATGTCACATCGCCGGGGCGGACCGAGCGTGCCTTGCCCCGCTCCGGCACGAGAACCCAAGGTATTCGTTCTCCGGCATGTGCTCGTGGCCGTTCGGCAGCGGACCCTGCGGGCGCGTGCGCTCCTTCAGTCGCTACGAGCAACGCTTTCCTCTTTGATCACGGCCTCACAGGCGGTTCGGGTTGCAGCATCGAGTGTGGTGGCACGGACGAGGCTCGGAATGCCCCACCTGGAAACTTTCCGGAATCCCACCCAACAGCGACTTGAACACCACACACGGTGAACACTTGGTAGAAGGCCACCTCCCCCACCTCCTGCAGGCCATACAGCTTGCAGGTCGTTCTCGGCCAATTAGGGCCTGTATCGGGTCGTGATCAATCTGTGGGTTTCGCCTCCGCGGCGGGGCGGATCCGGTAGTCCGGAGCGCATGACGCGTGCGCAACTGAGCGACGAGGAGTGGGAGTACGTCGAGCCGTATCTGCCGGTTGGTGAGTACGGCCCGTATCCCACCAGGCTGCGGCAGCAGTTCGAGGGCGTGATCTGGAAGTTTCGCTCAGGAGCGCAGTGGCGGGAGATGCCGGCCGAGTTCGGCGCCTGGTCGACCGTGCACAACCGCTTTAGGCAGTGGCGCGACGCCGGCTGGTCAGCGTGGATTCCACCACCGCCCGTGCCCACCACGACGCGGCCGGAATGCACATGGACGACGAGGTCCTGACCGCCCTGGAGAAGGCCGCCGCCGAGCAGGAGAAGGCCCGGCAAAAGGGGGTGACCCGGACGGACAAAGCGGACAGGACGCCGACCCTCGCCGCGAGGAGCGAAGACGCATCCGGCGCTGGCACCGAGTCCGGCTGAAGGCCGCCCTACTGGGGCGCTCGCGGGGCGGCCAGACCAGCAAGGTCCACCTCGCAGCCGACCGCCGTTGCCGCCCGCTCGCGATCATCCTGACCGCCGGGCAGGCAGCCGACAGCCCGCAGTTCATCCCCGTACTGGACAAGGTACGGGTCCGCGGCCCGGTCGGTCGTCCGCGCACGCGCCCCGACGCGGTGGCGGGCGACAAGGCCTACTCCTCCCGCGCCAACCGCGCCCACCTGCGCAAACGCGGCATCAAGGCGATCATCCCGGAGAAGAAGGACCAGGCCGCCAACCGGAAGAAGAAGGGCAGCCGGGGCGGCCGCCCGGTCACCCACGACGCCGAGCTGTACAAGGAGCGCAACACCGTCGAGCGCCTGATCAACCAACTCAAGGCGTGGCGGGGCATCGCCACCCGCTTCGACAAGACCCCCGAGAGCTACCAAGCCGGACTCCACCTCCGCGCCTCCATGATCTGGATCAAGGACCTCACCCGGACCGCATGATGACGATCCGATACAGGTCCTAGATCGCCACAATCCGCCTCTGGCTACGCTCCTGAACAGTGTCAGGGCGTCAACGTGCCAGCCAGGATGCGCAGCCCCGCCTCCTGATCGCCGGACCAGCTAAAGGCGGCATCCGCGCTGCGCATCCGACCCCACAGGAGCAGCACCAGCTGTTCCGCCGTCGCCGTGAGCGTGGCCACGGCAGTGCCAGGGCCGTGCACCCAGGATGTCCCGATGTCCGTCGCATGCAGACGCAGGGCGTGCTGCGGGTGCTGAGCTCGTCCCCGGGCTATCTGCCTTGGTGCCATCGTGTCGAAGACCTCGGCCACGCCTTCTCCGGCCAGGACCGGGTCGAGCGGTCGACTACTGCCCAGTGCGTTCTCGGCATCCCAGCGGTGAATGAGCGCCTCCAGCGCACGGCGCCGCTGCCAGAAACCCACCGTGTGCGGCGGATGGAAAGTCCAGGCGCTCGCACTCGGGTCGGTGTCGAGGGCCTTGAGCAGAGTCCCTGAACTCTCCTCAAACCACCGCAGAAACTCATCGGGATCACGCGGAGCCGAGGTGGCCTCGTGCTTGCCGTGCTGCTCGGTGACTGCGGCCGCCGCCCACAGATTTGAGCTGCCCAGGTGCTCGGCCAAGTCGCGGAGCGTCCACTCGCCGCAGTGCTCGACGGGTACAGACAGATCACCATCGAGGCATGCGCGGAACGCGTCGAGTTCGTTACTCAGGTGCTGCAACAGAGATTCCGAGTCCATGACCAGCGAACCTAACCCAGCCCGCTGACATCGCGACCCGGACCCGACCCGTCGCCTACTCCGCTGGTGACCAGGGAGCGGAGCGCAAGTGCGCGACGCTACGCCGGTCGCGGACCTCTGAAGGTCTGTCAGCCGCTGTGCCCACCGCGACCATGGAGACGATCACCCAGCCCGGGTTCGGGTCCAGCTCCTTGGTGAGCCCTTCCAGGTCGAAGGCCCGGAATTGGTGCGCGGCGAGTCCCATGGCCTGGGCCTGAACAGTCATGTGGGCGATGGCTTGGCCGAGGTCGTAGTCTGCAAACTCGGAGTAGAGCAGCTGTGTGTCATCGACGTATCGGCGCGTCAGCGTGACGACGAGCAGGCCCGCATCCGTCGCCCAGGAGGCCGAGCTCGGCGCAAGGTAGGGGAGCACCCGGTCATGCTCCGGCTCACCGGGCCTGCCAATGAAGAAGCCCCACGGCTGAGAGTTCCCTGCCGACGGTGCCCACCGCGCGGCTTCCAGCAGCAGCCCGAGGGCATGGTCGTCGACCACCGCCGACGGGTCGAACCGGTAGGGGCTGAAGCGCCTGGCAAGCAGTGGGTGTATGCCGTTGTACGGCTCCTGAGGATGGTGCACGTTCTGCTGCAACCGGCGACCGTGAGTGCGTATTCCGGCCGATACAAGCGCTAACACCGCCCACGCCAGACGATCTACCAGAACGACGATCAACTAGGGAAAGCTCACACATTGATCACGACTCGATACGCACCCTAGTCCGCGTGGCTCACTCTTGCCCCTCCGCCACACCTCCGTGCAGGCCATCCCAAGTAGTGGCGGCTCCACGAAGATCTTCTACATCCGGCTTGACGTACCACCGCTTGGTCGTCTTTACGTTCGTATGTCCGGCCCATCGCGCGAGGATGTGGTCCGGGACGCCGTTGTTGGCCAGGAAGGTGAAGCACGACGCGCGTGCGTCGTAGAGCCTGACGCGACGGAGCCCGAGAAGCTCCATCAGTCGGTATGCGCGTCGGCGAAGTTGCTTGATCGTAAAGGCGTCGCCCGCCTCGTGCGCCAGCACATAGCCCGACACCGTGTACGCCTCCCCCAGAGCGAGCCTCTCCTCGGCTTGGAGAGCCCGGAAGGCCTTGAGGGCTCCCAGCACCAGCGTCGGGAGCGGCAGATCACGCTCACCCGCAAGGGACTTGGTGTCCTTCTCCACCACGTACCGGTTGCCCATCATCGTGCGCGTGTTGGCAATGACGATCGTGGCGTTCTCCAAGTCAACGTCTTCCCACCGGAGGCCGCAGACTTCAGCTGGACGAAGCCCCATGAGCGAAAGAAGAAGCGCAGCATAAAGACGCTCACCCCTGATTCCATGTATGAATTTCTGAACCTCCTGGACGTTCCAGGGCGGCACCTCCTCTTTAGTCTTACGCTCTTCTTTGCGCGCTCTCCGGGGAATTGTCACATGCGTAGCGACATTGACGTACACCAACCGCCGGGTAACGGCTCTCCCCAGCGCGTCCTTCAGCCGAGCGAGGCTCATATCCACACTCGTGACACTGAGTGGCATCCCGGCCCTTTTACCACGTACGCGGCCATGCGTCAGCGCCCAGTCCCTCCACTCTTCCACGTGTTCTTCAGTAAGGTCCTGGAGACGGATATTGCCGAGCCTCCCTCGGACTCGGTCCAGGGTGACCCTGTAGTTGTAGATGGTGGTTTCTTCGAGGTCCTCCGCTTTCATGTCCAGCCATCGGTCGAGCCACTCATTCACAGTGATCTTGTTGGGCGGCACCAGCGACCCATCATGCCGCCGATTAGTTATGTTCGCATACTCAGCCCGAGCTTCCTTCAACGAGTCAAAGGTGCGCCTCAACTGCTTACGCTTCCCAGTTTCGGGGTCGATTCCGGCGTCGACAACAAACCGGTATCGAACCTTCCCCTTCGAGTTCGGCGGAAGCTTCTTGATCGGATCGGACAGAATACTCACACTCCTCGAACAGGCGGACATGACTTCACAACGCCGCGTCTACCGATCGGGGTAGGCGAATTGGCGGCACCATTCGCTACGGCTCCACCGCCAAGCACAGCCGGGTGCGAACACCATTAATGCTCCGCACGATCCCCGGTTTCGGTAACCGGGGATCGTCTGCTATGTATCGCGCTGCACTACGGGAGCCTGCCCCTCATACCTTTCTTCGCCTCCGTCAGGTGGCCAGACGGTACGAGCGGAGAGCCGGGGACCACGCCATCGGTGACATACACCAGAAGCCCGTCGCCGTGGGGCGGTCGAGGTTGCTGGCCACGAGACGCTCGAGGCGCCAAGCGCCTTGAGGATTGGGGGCGGTGAAGACGAGCAGATCGGATTGCGGGAATTTGCAGGTGGACCTCCTTAGGGCTGCGCTCGTTCACGAGACCGAGTGGTGCGGATCGCGGCCTGGGGACGGCCGGGCGTGTGCCGGTTCGACTCAGAGGCCCATATCCCTTGCTGACCTGGCATTTCCCGGCTCGTTGTACGTTGACATGATCCCGGAGGAGGTTCCAGTCCGTTTGGGCTCTTTCCCGTCTGCCGTGAGCTGAAGGTTTCCGGCCGACGCTTGCTCCCTGCTCGGGGCCCGACCGCGTGTGTATGGACGGCCTCGGTCACGCCGCCGACCGGGAAGCAGCGGACACGAGCTCGGCCGCAGCCCGGCCCACCACCTCACCCACGGGGACGACCGACGGTCCAAAGACAACTGGTCGCGCTCGGCTCCGCACTGGACCTACTACCGATTGACGCACCGGCCGAACTCGAACAGGCCGCTGCCCTCGTCGAGTTCGCCACCCGCTCCCGCGTCGCTGCCGACCTCGGCGGCACCCGCGTCCTGCGTCACAGCCTCCAGGCGATCTGGCGCGACCGTCCTCAGGACAGGGACGGGGCTGGATTCGTGATGCTCGTGGACCCCCGGTTCACCGCTGTGGCGTTCGCGATGCACTGGCACCGCACCCGCTAGCACGCCCAGCAGGAGACAGCAGCAGAATGGCCCCTCCTTGGCCGACTCGGTCTGGGACGCGCTCGCCACCGCGCTCGCCGAGGCAGAGGAAGCAGGACACAACCCGCTACCGCCTCGATCATGCGCTCGGCCAACGCACCCTGGACGACGCCCGCAGCCCCGCCCGCGCACTGACCTGGGGCATCCGATGCTTTGGCGAGCGCCATGCGCCCAGGCCACGAGCCGAGGAAGCGAGAGCTCGCAGGGTCACAAAACGCTGGGCCACAGGCACCTCTCCGCCGCAGCCGCGCAACGAGCCGCCAGAGGACGGCCATCAGGCTCTCTTCATAGAAGGTGCATGTCCGGGGTGGAAGGGCCACGCGAGACTCGTCCGGATCACGCTGTCGCTGGCGCGCAAAGCCGACGCCAGTTCTCCGTGCAGCTTGTTCGGGATGGACTCTGCTCCGAGGGCGCAGGCGCGAATCAGAGCGCGGCAGTCGTGCGCTTGCCGCTCCGTGGCAAGCGCGGTGAACAGAGAGTGCTGCAGATTCTCGCGGGCCGCGTAGCCATCCTCGGCCTCCGTCATCCTGCGGTGCAGTTGCTCGACAATGTGGTGCGCGCCGGGCGCCTCGGCGGAACCGATCGCGTCGAGGATGGTGAGGCCAAGCCGGATGTCGAAGACGGTCATACCGGGTTCGGCCTTCCGCTCGGAGTAGGCTGTAACCAAGTCCCCCAGGTGGCCGTCGGCCAGCCGGCCGGCATCTCGGCGGCACAGGACCGTGAGGCAGTCCGTGACAGCTTGCTCCCACGGGTCGCCCGGCGCAGTGTCGGCGAGGAGGGCAGCGGCCCATGTCGTGTCACCCGCGACGAGGGCGGCGAGTACGGCGACTTGGCGCCCGTCGAGCATCCGTTTGCCCACGCCGTGGTGAACTTCGATATGTGCTTTGGCCTCGGCCCAACGTCCCTTGGTGGTCAGGGTGCGGGTCCCATCAGCGAGAAGCACGCGCCACAGCCACGCGCGGACCTCGTGGCGGTCCTCGCCGGTCGCAGTGAGGTCCGCCGGTACGACGACCCCCTCGAACCGGGCAGCGGTGCCTGCCTCGACAGCCTTGTACAGGTCGAGTAGGTGCTGGCGGCCCTCGTCGGCGTGGCCGGCGCGGATCTGAAGGCGGGCAAGGTTGACGACCGGTTCCAGTCCCCGGATTGCACTCATGCCGGGCAAGGGGCAAGCGTGGAAGTAGGCGGCGGCGTGCTGGTGACACATCTTGCGGGCCAGGTGGGGCAGGCCGAGATCGGAGGCCATGAGCGCGGCCTGGTTGTAGACGGCGGATGCGAGCCCCTGGTCGGTCTTCTTCACCGCGGTGTCGGCAAGTTCGGCCAGGCCGCGCACCCGGGTGGGCAGGGGCAGGCAGGCGGGCCGGAATCGGGCGACGAGTGGGAAGCGCTGGGCTGTGGGTCCGTGTGGGTCCATGGGTCCCTCGGGCGTTAGTGGGAACTGCTGGGGCGACGGTGCCCGTCAGCCGTGCGCCGACGGGCACCGTCCGCTACGCGTGGGGCGTCACTGCCAGTCGACGACGATGCGGTTCAGTGGATTGTCGAGAGCGAAGAGGCCGGGGCGCTGCTCGATGGCAGGGGCGTCGAGGGGCTGGATCTCGAACGTGGCCTCACGGCGGCGGTATTCGCGGTCCCAGGTGCGGATGGCATCGGCGACCTTCACTGCAAGCTCGTCGCTGCCGGGGCCGTGGCCGATGACGCCGAACTCCCAGAGTTTGCCGCCCTCGGGCGTCCTCTTGTCCGACAGGCGCCGGGCGAGGTAGGTGACAGCACCCTTGTCGACGACCGCTGTCGACGAGGGGTAGGGGTCCTCGGTGAGCAGAGTGCCCTTGGCGTTCTGGGGGAACAGCATCCGGACGAGGCCGGAGGGAAGAGAACAGGTGACGAACAGTTCCATCCACTCCGGCGACTCCATGGCGCGGACCGTCATGCCGGTCCACTCCTCGGTGCGCGGCTGGTCAAGTACGCCTGCGAGGGCATCGGCATCGATGTTCTGCCCTGCAGGGGTCTGAAGCCGGACGGTGCCGTCGGCGCTGAGCGGGATGACGCGGCGGTCGTCGTCGGCGATGCCTCGCCGCAGCGGCATGAAGGTGTTCATCTCGCTGCCGAGAGACACCCAACGGCCGTCGCGCTGCTCGTAGGCGATGGACCGGGAGACGGTGCCCTTCAGGCGCTGGGGGACGAGGAGCCGGCCGCCGGGGGCGAGCTGTTGCATCCAGGCGTGCGGTACGCCGTGCGCGCCCACGGTGGCGATGATCCGGTCGTACGGCGCTCCTTCGGCGTAGCCGAGAGCCCCGTCGCGGGTCACGGCCTCGGCGTTGGTGAAACCGGCTGCGGCCAGGTGTGCGCGAGCGCCCTCCACAAGGTCGTCGTCGACATCGAGGGTGGTCACGTGCCCGCTCTCCCCGACCAGGTGGGCGAGGAGAGCGGCGTTGTAGCCGGTGCCGGCGCCGAGTTCGAGGATGCGTTCGCCGGGCTGGGCGTCGAGCTGGTCCAGCATGAGGGCGACGACGCCCGGTTGGGAGGCGCAGGAGATGGACGTGCCGTCGGTGTCGTACTTGATGTGCACCGGTGCGTTGGCGTAGGCGTCTTCGAGCGACGCCCCGGGCACGAACACGTGGCGGGGCACGGTCCGCAACGCGGTCTCGACGGCAGGCGTGCGGGCGTGTCCGTCCACGCGGAGCTGGTCGACCAGGGCGTTGCGGAGGCGCTCGGCGTCCGCCGTGGGGGTCGTGATCGTGTCGGTGTTCACCGCGCTGACGCTATCGGCGTCGGCCGTTGCCTCGGTGGGCGATGCGGTGTGGTCACTCGTTCCCATGACTACCTCTCGTGCGATGTGGGACAGGGCGCTCTGGTCGTCCCGGAGAAGACCGGCGCGGTTGGCGTGGAAGATCACGTGGTGGGCGATGACGGCTCGCAGGCCGCGGGTGAGGGCGCCGCGTCCTGCGAGGTCGGCGAGCGTGGCGCCGGTCCGTTCGAAGGCGGTGACCCACTCGCCATGCCTGTGCAGCGGACCGTCCGGGCGGCAGAGGCTGAGAGCGTTGGCGGTCATCAACTTCTGCATGGACGAGATCAGTTGGGCGGATCGTTCGGGCCGTAGAGAGGTGGTGGCCGGACGGAGGGCGGCGGTCTTCGCCCATACGTCGCCCTGCTCGAACCAGTCGAGTCCGGCGCCGCGCATCATGGCGCTCGCCAGCAGGACGGCAGTCTCCTTGCGCCCCAGATGCTCCTGGCTTGGCTGGTAGATGAGTAGGTGGTGGGAGTCGCGGTGGAACAGGTCGTGGGCAGCGTCCATGGCCTCCCGGCCGCCGAAGGCGTCCACCTCGGGCTCGTAGATGTTGGGGGGGCACGACGTGGCCACGCCGTCGCTGACGAGTTCGCTCAGCAGTGACTCGATGACCGGCGAGGGCTCGGCGGCGCGGTACCGCAGGGGCCAGGGCTGCTTGTTCATGAACCACCAGCCGGCGAGCTGCCCCTTCGTCTCGGCCGTGAGCAGGGCGGGGCCGAGACGTTCGATGATGGCGCGCTGGGCGCTCTCGCGGTCGATGAAGGTGATGTTGTGCTGCTGCCAGTGGTCGAGGGACATGAGGGTCCTTGGGTCAGTGGATCAAGCGATGAGAAAGCAGGCGTCCCAAGCGGTGCGGGGCGGTGCAGTGGTGCTGGGCGCGATGACGGCCAGGGCGATACCGGCCGCGCCGTCGAGGAGGCCAGGACCTCGCACCCCGTCCTGCATGAGCGTCGTGGCGGCGTATGCCGGGTCGGCGCCCGGCGGATGGACTGCGGCCAAGAGTGCCGGGATCGTGGCGCGGAGCTGTCCGACGGTAGAGGGGTGGGCGTCGTCCGCCGCACGGGCGGCGACGTGGGCGAGGCCGGCGAAGCCGTGGCACAGGGCGTTGTCCGTCGTGGCCTTGAGCTGAAACGGGTCGGTGATCGCGGCCACGAGCGCGTTCTCGGCGTCGACCTGACGGCGGGTGTCACCGAGGGCGAGCGCGGCGAGTTGCTGGGCGCGGGCGAGGCCAGCGGTGCCGTAGCACCATGACGGCCGCCGCGGCGCGGATGGGGTCAGGTGGCCGGTCCGCAGCTCGTCCCGGGTGACCCAATACGGCCACGCCGGGCCTCGGCCGGCGTCCTGTCGCCATCGGTCCAGCCACACCAAAATCCGGCCCAGTGCGTCATCGTGGCCGCCAACGAAGGTGCCCTGTCTGGCGGCGAGCGCCAGCAGCGCAAGCAAGCCGCCGATACCGTGTGCCATGCCGTTGTTGGCGTGTCCGCCTCGGAAACGGTCGTCTAGTCGGCCCGAGGGCCCCATGGCCGTCCACCAGCCGGGCAAGTTCCCGCCGTCGTGGGTGATCGGTTCGGTGAGGGATACGCAGTAGTCGAGTACGGCACGCAAGGTGGCGCTGCCAGGGTTGCGGCGCAGGAGGTAGGAGCCGTAACCACTCAGGCCGCGAATGGTGTCGAACTCCGCGAGCGCTGGGAGGAGACCGGCATCAATGCGCCGGTGTGCGGCTTCGACGCGGCGGCTCACGTCGTCAGCCATGTGTCGGTCGAGGGTGTCAAGCGCGCGCTGGTAGGCGCCAGGCAGGTGATCGGCGGCGCAGGCCAGAGCGTGCGCGAAGGCGGGCGCCCCATAGAAGGGGTGGCTGTCGGGGCCGCTGGTGAACGGTTCGCGGGACGCGGCAGCGAGCCAGTCGTGGGCGCGCCGCCAAGGTCCCAGGCCGGCCGCGGCCCGCTCGATGTGCAGCAGCGCAATGCCGGGCAAGCCGTAGGCAAGGTGCTGCCGATGAGAGGCCGCTGGCCCGAGAGGTGCGCTGTGGGGGTCGGCGAGCTGATCGGCGATGGCATCGGCCAAGTCCAGCGCGGCCTGTGCGGTCACGGTGTCCTCCCCATGGTGCGGGCGGTCCAGGCCAGGGCTGCAGCGCGAGCGAGGTAGTGGCAGACCTCTTCTTCGGGGAAGTTCACTGCGATGTGCCGTACGAAATGGACGTGCAGCAGCGAGGTCAGGACGTCATCGAGCGCGATGCCCTGCGTGTGGGGACCTGGCAGGTGCTGCCGGTAGGCGGCGAGCGCCGCGTCGCGATCGGCCCACGCCGACACGATCGCCGCTCCTCCTGGGGCGGCGCGCAATGCCGCCCAGTCGTCGGCGGGGTCGGACAGACGTACGGCATCGGTGAAGTGCGCGCGCGGTACACGCACGGGCGCTGTGGGCGGGATGTGGGCGATCAGCCAGCGCATCCCAGCTTGAGTGCTGCCGAGGAAAGCGGAAGCGATCGACACAGTGTGTGCGGCCACCAGCGTGCGCTCGTGTGGGCGCCGCGGCTGCGAGAGCTGGGCCAGGATGGCGCGCGAGTCTGCCCGGAACACTTCCTCGGCCGCGTCCCATGCAGCGCCGGAGCCCCAGCGGCCCATCTCCCGGTAGGAGGTGGGGTACCGCAAGTCCGCCACCAGACCGGCGCCGCGCAGCTCGTCGGCCCACGCGCTCACGGTTCGGGCTGTCTCGGCGAACGCCTCCGGCGTGGGTAGCTCGATGCGCAGACGCAGGTGCTGCTCGGGGTCGCGGAAACGGATGAACCACCAGGGCGGGCCACCGAGCCGTTCGAGGAGATCTGGCAAGTGGCGGGAGAGCAGGGTGTCCTGGCGGCGAGCGTCTCCATACAAGGTGGCCAGCAACACCGACGAAGCGGCCGGCGTCTGCATCTGGGCTGGGGAGAGGGTACGAGCCGGCATGGGGGCAGGAAGCGCCGGCCACGCCGGCGGCCGGATCGCCTTGAGCGGCACCACTACCTCGTGGGCGCGACCGTCGCACCAACCGAACTCCCCCTGTTTCGCCGCCTCGACGAGCCGGGCCAGGCCCGCTCGGTCGAGGTGGTGGCGAAGCAGCGTCCGGTGGCCGGCCTGGTCGAGGTCAAGGAAGAGGCGCCGGTCGTCCTCCACGAGGTAGACCCGGCGAGGTAGCCGCCGCCGGGCCCGCCAGTCGGTGAAGGCGGAGTCCCATTCGGCCTGAGGGCGTGCGCGGCCAGGCAGCTCGGGCGCCTCCAGCCGCCAGCGGGCCGGGGCGAGCACCGTGCGCCCGTACCGCAGGCGCGGCAGGAACGGCATCGGCGCCGCGGCACCCCAGTCGAACACGGTGACCTGCGCGCACTGGGCGCGGGACAACTCGCTGAGGAATCGCACCAGCGGCGGAGTGTGTGCATGGAGGTTCAGCGCGTGCATCCCGACGGCCTCGATGCGCTGGCCGCGTTCGGGGGCCGCCAGGTACATGCGGCGGCCGTCGCATCCCACCGCCAGGTCCGCAGGGGTGAGGACATCGTCGGCAGTGGCTCGGTGTTCCTGGAAGCTGATCACGGTGGGCAGGACTCGCGGGGCCCGCGCGACGTGGGCGCTCTCCGCCAGGAGCGGCGGAAAGGAGAGCTGCGCCGCCACGGTGTTACTGTCGGCGGTCGGAAGGTCGGCCAGCTCGGCGGCCAGGACCTCACGGTCGGCGGGGCCCAGGACGCTGAGGAACCGGCCTGTGGAGACGCCGACGCCACGAGACACGCTCACGACCTCCAGCCGGAACCGCCCCTGCTGCAGCTCGCTCACGCTGGCTGCCTGGACCCGCACCCCTACCTCCAGGTGCGACGGCACCCGGGGTTCGTCGGGCCCTGCGTCCAGGGCGTCGATCAGCTCGTCGGTGAGGACCACCTCGTCACGGCCGTCGAGCGCGGCGGCCTGCGCCAGCTGTACCAAGGCGTCATCCCGAGCGGAGAGGCGCGGCCGACGGGCGCCGGGCGGCGTACCCGGGTAGCCCTCGGGGTAGCCAGTACCGCTGTCCGCGACGACTTCCTGGAGCGGCACCATCGTGCCGATGCCGTACCGCTCGTAGAACCGCTGGTGGTACGCGCCCCACGCCGCGGTGCCGTACGGGCGGGCGCTGACGCGGGTCAGGATGACGGCCGCGCGCTCGATCTCGCGGGCGACCGCGTCCGGCAGTACAAGCTGTGCGTCCAGGCGCAGGTCGAGCGCGACGGGGTGGCGGCGCAGGCCCGGCACGAAAGCACTCATCCGCGCTGCGACGCCATCACGCCCGACCGCCGAAGTGCACTCTTCCAGACCGGTCCGGATCGCCCGCAGCTCGCGCACGCTCGCTGCGACCGGAGGGAGGGTATCGGCACTGATCGTGTCGAGCTGGTCGAGCAGATACCCGAGGGCGTCGGTCTCGGTGCTGGGCGCGTGCAGACTCGTGATCAGCACACGGCGCTGGATCAGCTCCACCAGCAGCCGGCGCACCTTCTCCAGCCTGGCCTCGGGGAACTCCGCCCGAAACTTGTCCGCGAGCGCGCCTACCCGGAGCGGCGCCCGCGCCGCGGCAAGGACAGCGCGCACGGGCTCGGTCAAGGCCAAGGACGTTTCAACCGCGCGGGTCCGATCGTTTTGGGCGTCGGAATGAAACGGCACGATGAGCCGGTCGCCGCGGCTCGTCACGGTGTTGTTCACGACCACCGGGAGCCGTTCGAGGAGGTCGGGGCAGGACTCCAGCCTCTCGACGACGGCGGCCAACCACTCTGCGCCTGCATGGCCGACGGCCACGTGCTCCACACCCCAGCGTGCGCCCGCCTGCGGACCGAATTCCGCAACCGTCACACCGGCGAAGAGCCCGAACGGCGTCGGCCGGTGCTGGGAGCGCAGCAGGTAGCGGGCCACGGACAGTGCCGCACTCCGGACGTCTCGCGTTGACGGCTCCTCGGCCCTGCACAGGGTCCGTACCTGCGCGGCCAAGACCGGGCTGGCGTGTTCCAGGGCCTCGGCGAGGTCGCCGTGCGCCCAGACCTCGCGCAGCCAGGCGACACAGCTGGCGGACCCGTTGGGAGAGTGATCGTCGAGGTCCGGGAGCGGAGGACACGCCAGTGTCGGCCGGGCAACGGCTCGCACGAGAGCGGCCGTGCCGGTTCGGAACACTGGGCGCAGATCAGCCACCACTACCTCCGTAGGTGAGGGACGGGCGGCTGGTGCCGTCACACGCGGCGGCACCAGCCCGGAGACACGTGAAGCCTCGGTCAGGCGACGTTGGTGGTGCAGGCGCCGCAGGTGGACCCGCAGTTGTCGTCGGTCAGGTTGACCAGACCCGCGGGGTCGGCGACCTCGACGAGTGATACGTCCAGGTCGAAACTGTCCGGCGTCCTCGGGGTCTGCTGCCTCACATGAGTGCTGCTCGGTACGACGGTGCGACGTGTCATGCCAACTCCTCTGATTGTTGAAATGTGTTGTGCGGTGGTGCCCGCCTCCGGCCATACGGGACAGTCCAGACGGCAGGAGGCGGGAGTCGGGTCAGACGGCAGCCGGACGCCGCTCCATGAAGTAGGCGAGCGCCTGAGCCTTGAGCCGGTCGAGGCACGGCTTGCAGGCGTGGACCGGGGCGTGCTGCCCGTCCCACTGCAGTGGACCGAGCCAAATCACGGGCACTCCGGTGCGCTCGCACCCGAGCCAGCAGTCACCGGTGGCCCAGTGCTCTTGTACGTCGGGGCACTGGGTCATGTCTCGGCTCCGGTCCGCGGTCCAGGGGTGGGCGATCGGCAGGCGGGCCCGCACACCCAGAGCCGGAACAGAAGGTCCCGATGACGTACATCGCCCAAGACCTCACCGCTCGCTCCCAAGGACCGGGCACAGCGTGCGCACTCCATGGCCATCTGCTGGCGGGGACGGAGGCGGGCGACGTCCGGCACGGGCGGGGTCGCTACGGTCGGCTTCACTCGTCGCCTTTCATGAAGAGTTCGGCCCAGACCTCTTTGCACCGTGGGCGCTCGTGCGGGCCGTGCAGGTCATAGCCCCAACGGTCGGCGATGCCGTCGATCAGGAGCAGGCCACGGCCTGACTCGTCGTCTTCCCCGACTGGCCCGAGCACCGGCTTGCGCGATGGCGCCCGGTCCACCACCCCAACGCGCACCCGTGTCGCGCTCGGCCGCCCAATGATCAGGCGGATCGAATCGCACGGGGTGTGCCGGACAGCGTTCGCGATCAGCTCCGAGATGATCAGCGCGGCGACATCGGCAAGGTTGTCGAGGTCCCATACACAGAGGACGTCGCGGACAAGCTTGCGGCCGATCTCGGCCGTGGATGGCTCGCACGGGAAGGTCTGGCTGTAGGCGGGGTGACCGGTGGCGGCAGCCTGAACCGGCTTAATGAGACTCGTCATTGGGGTTGAGCCTTCGCGTCGTCTCGGCGCCCGGCCCACCCCCACGGGGGAACCTCAGGGGCGGGCCGGGCCGTCAACAGCCGCCCGCACGGTGAGGCGTGGCGGGCGACCGACACCAAGACAACTCCCTTCCCGTGGAAGGTGATTAGGGCGATCAGCCGTCGTTACGACGGAAGAACCTAGGGCGATTTGACCTGCGCTTTACCTGGCAGGAAAGGGGACGCGAGCGCTACCGTGCGGACATGGACACCACGCGCAACACTGTTCTTGAGGCGTGGATGGCCGAACACGGCTACAGCTCCAACAGCCTTGCTGACGCTGTGAACAAGGCCTTAGAGGAACTGACCGGGAGACATGGCGGCCTCGACGGTTCATCGGTCCGGGACTGGAAAGCAGGCCGGGTCACATGGCCCAAATCGGCTACCCGCAAGGCACTTGAGGACGTCAGCGGCCTGCCGGCCATCGCTCTAGGGTTCGTGCCACGGGGCCGGACTCCGTCCAGCCCAGCCCCACCGCAGCAGGAGGACCCCGACATGAAGCGCCGTACCCTCGTCGGCGGCATCGCGGCGGCTGCCGCCGCAGCAGCCGCCGCTCCCGGCACCGCATCCCCGCGCCGCATCGGCATGAGCGACGTCAACCGCCTCAACAAGCGCTTCGCCGAGATCATCGCCAGCGACCACCGCCACGGCGGCCAACTCGGCATCGAGCAGCGGGCCGCCGCGCTCGCCGACGAGGCCCTGAATCTCCAGAACGCGGGCAGCGCCAGCCAACGGGTACGCAGCAACCTCTACGCCTCCGCAGCGGCGTTCCGATCCTCCGCGATGTGGGCCGCCATCGACGGCCGGCGCTACGACGTCGCCAAGGCGCACATGCGTGAGGCCCAGGCCCTAGCCGAGATGTCCGGCGATCAGGCGATCAAGTTCCGCATCTGGAGCCACGCGGGCACCATGTACCGTCACATGGGCCGACCGGCGGACGCGTTCGCCGCCAACGATGTCGCTCGCAACCTGCACCTCACCCGCCGAGACCCCCTGTTCGCCTCCCTCGGCCTGGCCCGCCAAGGCGCCATCCACGGCGCGGCCCAGGACCGCACCGGCACCCGCCGCGCCTTCGAGCAGGCCCAGGACGCCATACTGCGCGCCGACCCCGCCGACTACCGGCCGGTGTGGATGCTCGCCTTCTACGACCAGGCCGAACTGGACTCCCTAGCCCTGTCAGCACACTTGGCACTCGGCGACTACTCCACCGCCGAGTACCACGCCCACCGATGCCTGGCCGCCCTCCGGCCCCACATGATCCGCTCCCGGGCCATCACCACCACCCGGCTCGCCCACGCCCAGCTCGCCCAGGGCGCCCCCGACGCCGCCACGGCCACCGCGATGAAGGTCCCCGCCGAAGCCGCCACCCAGCACGCCCGGGTCACGCGCATGCTGCAGGAGTTCGGGGCCGCGCTGCGGGCCACTGCGCCGGGCAGTACCACCGTCCAGACATGGACCGAGCACACCGCCACCTGGAGGATGGCCGCATGACCACGGCACCCGCCATCGAACTGCGCACCTTCACCACCCTCGGCACCGCCCGCGGCGACCTCCTCGACGTGTACGCCGAAGTGCGCGCCCCGCTTCTCCATCTGCCGAACTACGCGGTCACCGCGTTCGGTGAACGCCTGGACCGGCACGGCACGGAGCCGGGGTTCACGGCCGTCCTCGCGTACGCGGACGGGCATCCGGTCGGCTACGCCTACGGCAACACGATCGAGCACGGCGACCGGTACTGGCAGCGCACCAGCCCGACGCCGGCGGAGAAGTACACCGAGCGTCCGGCCGTAGCCTTGAAGGAGATCGGCGTCCGGCCGGCCTGGCGGAAGACCGGCACCGCCCGGCGTATCCACGACGCCCTCCTCGCCACACGTGACGAGCCCTTTGTCACCCTCATGGTCAACCCAGCCGCTGGGGACGGAAAGGTCCACGCGCTCTACAAGTCGTGGGGGTATGAGGACATTGGGCAGAGCCAGCCGTCAGCGGCCTCGCCCGTCCTCACAGTGATGATCCGTGCAAGCCGCAGAACAGCACCGACGGCCCACTGACTTGCAGCGGGCCGACTTGGCTGCCCATAGGTGGTTCGCGACGCGGTGACGGTGACGCCTCTCCGGTCGTGGTGCGACGCCCCTGGCCAGCGGGCAAGCCGTCCCAGTGCGTCTCCTCAATGATGCGGACGCCGCGGCTGACCGCCCCCGGATGGATGGACAGCAGGGTCTCGCCGCTGACAGCAGGGACGGTCGAGTGCAGCATGACCTGGGACTTCGTCGCCCTGACCTCGACCAGCTGGCGCGGGCGGACGAGCTCGATCACCTGCCCATCGGCGACATCGTCTCGGTCGCGCTGGACGAGTGGCTCACCGCTCGCGGCTTCTGACCATCTCGACCGCACGGCACGGGACGGCCGCCCCATTGCGTGGGGGCGGCCGCCCCGTGCCGACTATTCCAATGGCCCAATAGGCGGATAGCTATCCGCCTAGCCAGACCGACCGGAGCAGCTCGCGTGCCTGAGCACTCCCTCTACGCCCGACGACTGCGTGAAATCGCCGACGCGCTCGACGCCGAGTTCCAACCAACCGATGACGCCCTGACGCCCCATCCGGACACTCTCGACGTCATCAGGAACCGCCACACCAAACGCGGACAATTCAACTACGCCGTCCCCGAAACTCTCCAGCTCCAGCGCCGAATCCGCCGATACAACGCCGACACCGGAATACCGCACGGAGACATCGTGGCTCTGGCGGTCGACACTTGGCTCCGGGCAAAGGGCTACCCATCCTGCATGTCCCTGGCCAAGTCAACGTCATAACCGGGCAGCCCAATCAATGCGCCGATTCACCCATCCCTCGGCCCTTTGCGCTGGCCAGGGCACCGGAAGAGCTCTCATTGCCCGGCACCCCACCCCTTATCCGACCGCCAGCCGATCCCTGGGCACACAAACCGTGCCCCCACCGCGGGCAGTCTCCTGCATCCGCCGGTGAAGAGCCTCACCATGAAGCCCCTGATCGGCACGACCACCCTGATCCTGGGAGAAAATTGACCCTTCTTGACCGGGCGTTTGTTGAGGTTCACTGGCTGCGGCCCACCTCAAGCCCTCTCGAAGGAACGAATCGGTATGCGCTTCAACCCGATCCCCGCACCCGCGGCTCGCAAGAGCTCCCGTCTCGTCAGGCTGGCAGCAGCGTCCCTGGCCTCCACGGCGGTACTCATCATTTTCTCGGCGGGTGCCGCGCAGGCGCATCACGGGTTCGACGATTACGACACCCAGCGCCTCTACTACATCTCGGGCACCGTCTCGCAGGTCCGCTGGGGCGAGCCGCACTCCTACTTCACCGTGACTGTCGACGGAGATCTCCCGGCCGACACCCCGGAGCTCGATCTGCCCGAGGGACTGCGGGACGCCCCCGACAGCGGCCCGATCAACGCCGCTCCCTCCTACAGCGGGTCCCACGACGAGCTGGCGGTCACCATCGCGCCGCCGAGCTACACAGGGATGTGGGGCCTGGACCGCGAGCTGGAGGACGGCGAGCGGATCGAAGCCGTCGGTTACGTCGGCAGGAGTCACACCGACGAGTTCCGCCCGGTCGTGTTCTGGTACGAAGAAGGCAGGCCCGTCAACCAGGTCCTCAATGAGGAACTCCCGGCGAAGCCGCTGTCCGTCCCGTATCCGGAGGGCGACTCGGCGGCGTCCCCCGACGCCGATCAGGACTCCCAGTCGACCGCAGCGGACTCCGGCGGCACGTCCCCGACCGCAGTGTGGGCCACGCTCGGTGGTGTACTGGTCGCCACCATCGCAGGCGGAGCCCTCTACCTGCGACGACGCTCGCCCCGGGCGTGACGGCGCGCATCATGGACAGTGTCTTCTCCTGGCTGGAGGACAGCTGGTTCGCCGAGGTCGTCCGTGGCACGGACTATCTCTACCCGATCCTCGAAAGCGTCCACATCATCGGCATCGCCCTCCTCATCGGCCCGGCCGCGGCATTCGATCTCCGGCTGCTGGGACTGGGGCGGGGGGCAATGCGGGTGACAACTGCGGCTCACCACCTGCTCCGCTTGTCCCGCCTCGGCTTCGTGATCGCGGCGGTCACCGGCGTGGCCATGTTCGTGCCCGGCGCCGGCCTCATCGCCGACCGGGGCAGCGCCCCGTGGAAGCTCGGCCTCATCCTGCTCGCGGGACTGAACATCCTGGTCTTCCATCGGCGGACCTACCGAAGCGTGGCCGACTGGGACATGGACCAGCCGACGCCTGTCGCAGCCCGGCTCGCCGCAGTCGTCTCCCTTACGTCCTGGACGGGTGTAACGATCGCGGGGAGGCTCCTGGCCTACACCTGACGCTGTCATATCACCGGGATCGACAACCACTCTCGGTTCATTGCGACCGCCAAGATGGTCGCCGTACCGTCCGGCCGCGCGGTGTGCACCGCCTTAACCGAAGCCGTCTTCGCCTACGGAATGGCACGGGAACTGCTGACTGGCAACGGCAAGCAGTTCACCGGCAAGTGCACCAAGCCGCGTGAACCTGAAGGAAACGAGGTCCCAAAACTCCCTGTAACGCGAATTCCTGGACCATGTCGGTCCGTTCGCCAACCAGACCACGGCCCAGGCCGTCATCGATGCCTGGGCCGTGGTGACAGCTACGCCTGGAACCGCTCCCGGCTGTCGGTCTGAAACTGACGATCACCGTTGGCACCAGGGGGCGCCTGGCGTCATCGGTCGGCAGGCGTACTGCATCTGGTACCGCCGCTACCAGGCGAGGGCATCGAGGGGCTGCACAGTCGCTCCGGGGCGCCCAAGCGCAGCCCGAACGGCATGCGCGTCGAGGTCGTCGGAAGGTTCATCTGTCTCCGGCGGAACCACCGCTTCAGGCCGGAGAAGATCGCGATGCCATTGAGACGTCACGATCAGCAAGTCGGGCGTGTGGCGGATCCTCAGGCGCCTGGACATGGGCCTCCTGCCGGCCCATCAGCGGTACAGGCGGCACAACCGCAGACGGCAGCGGTACGAGAAGCAGTTCCTCGGCCACCGGATGCAGATCGACGTGAAGTTCATCAAGCCTCTCGCCTCCACGCCTGAAGGCCGACGTGGCGGCCGCGACAAGTACTACCAGTTCAAGGCGATCGACGACTGCACTCGGCTGCAGGTGTTGAAGATCTATCTGACGCTCAACCAGGGCACCGCCATCCAGTTCGTCGACTACGTCATTGACTTCAGAAGTGGGAAAGGTTGACGAGAGCCCGACGTTACGACGAGCGGCAAGCACCCGCCGACGCAGGCCTGCCGGGCGGCCGCCCTCACGCGTCGCCTTCCCGCTCCGCTCACCTCCAGGCTTCCGCCACCCGCCCCCGTACGATGTTGGCGGCCGCAGCCGGCCGGTCAGAGCCAGGTTCCCGCGTCTCCCGGCCCGTCGTCCTCACCAACTTCGGGCGCCAGTGGCAGATCGCGCAGACCTTCGCCTCCACGGCACCTGATGCCGCATCAGTGATGTTGAGACATGCGGGTCACGCTACTTCCGGGCATGGTGGGACGGACAGCAGCCACTGAGTCCCTGCTCTCCGGCCCCACATCAAGAATTGCCCGCCACCTTTGTCGGGACCTTCTGCCCGAGACTGTCCTGAGATTCAGGCCAAAGAGGGAGGAATTCTTCCCTCCCTTTCTAGCGACAGACATGCAAGCCTCGTCGATCATGCGGTCGTCGACGCGCTTCGTCGTGCCGCCGGCATCGGCTTTCGTCTCTCAGTCTCAGCTGGGAAGGGGTACCCGTTGAATCAGAATCTTGGACGTAGAGGGTTTCTGGGAATCGCAGGCGCGGGCGTCGTCGGCGCGGCGCTCGGGACAGGCGCCGTCGCACCCGCCGACGCCCTGGCGAGTCCCCGCAGTGATGCCGGCACCCGGCCGGTCGTCGTCGGCACGCGCTCGGGCAGGGTACGCGGCATCGAGCGCAGCGACGGCGTGTTGGTCTGGAAGGGCATGCCGTACGCCGCTCCGCCGACCGGAGCCCGGCGCTACGCCCCGCCGCAGCTGGTGGCGTCGTGGACCGGGGTACGGGACGCGTCCGCGTATGGCCATGCCGCCCCGCAGGTGCCGCTGCTGCCCGGCCTGCCGGAGACCCCGAACCAGAGCGAGGACTGTCTGTACCTCAACGTCTGGTCGCCATCGACCAAGGGGAAACGGCCGGTGATCGTGTGGATCCACGGCGGCGGATTCCTCGCCGGGACGGGCAACGATCCGACCTTCGACGGTGGGAACTACGCCCAGCGCGACTGTGTCGTCGTCACCTTCAACTACCGCCTGGGCGCCTTCGGCAGCCTCTACCAGCCGGACCGCTACGGTTCGGGGAACCTGCGGCTGCTGGACCAGATGGCCGCGCTGCGCTGGGTCCGCGACAACATCGCCGCCTTCGGCGGTGACCCGTGCGCTGTCACCGTCATGGGCGAATCGGCAGGCGCCATGTCCATCGGCGCGCTGCTCGGCACCCCCCGGGCGCGCGGACTGTTCCACCGCGCCATCATCCAGAGCGGCGGCCCCCGCCCCGTCCACACCGCCGAGTTCGCCTCCGCCACCCGGGAAGCGGTCCTGCACTCCCTAGGGCTCGCGGACGCGTCGAGCCTGACGAAGGTGTCGACCGCGGAACTGCTCGACGCCTCGGTGCAGGCCGCGAACGACCCGCAACTGCTGGAGCCGTACGGCCACGTCATCGACGGGCAGGTGCTGCCGCAGCACCCGCTGGGAGCCGTGGGCGGCGACGTCGACCTGCTGATCGGCACCTGCAACATGGAGGCCGAGCCCTTCATGGGCTCGCCTGTCTTCTCCGCCCGTTTCGAGACCCTGGCCCGCCAGGCGACCGGCGAGCACTGGGACCGTCTCCAGAAGGTCTACGACGACACCGCCCTGCCCGGGCACGTCACCCTCAACGACATCCTCAGCGGCTGGTTCGTCGTGATGCCCTCGGTATGGCTGGCCGAGTTCGCTCACCGGGCCGGCGCCAACGTGTGGCAGTACACCTTCGACTACGCCCAGGCCGGTCCCTTCGGGCCCACGCACGGTAGCGACGTCCAGTACACCTTCGGCAACTGGGGCCAGGGCGACTTCAGCGGCGCCGCGCCCGCCGACCTCCCCACTGCCGAGGCGCTGTCCGCGAAGATGGTGGACTCCTTCGCCTCGTTCGCCAAGCACGGAACGCCAGCGACCCGGGCGCTGCCCCACTGGCCGGCCTTCACCCCTCGCGACCGGGCGTGCCTGTCGTTCGACGTGGAGCCGCGTCTGGTGCGCGACCGGCTCGCCGACGCGCGGCGCGAGGCTTGGGACGGGGTTGATCCCTTCGCCGTCTGCTGATATCCGACGCTGGGCGGGAGCCGCCATCGGTTGCGTGACGGCGGCCCCAAACCGTCATCGGGCGACGTAGCCGCCGTCGACGGGGAGGGCGACGCCTACCACGAAGCTCGCTCCTGGGCTGCACAGCCACAGGACCGCCTGGGCGATCTCCTCGGCCGTACCGAGGCGGTTGATGGGCTGGTTGGCCTCGGCCTCGGCGCGGTCGAGATCCCCCTTGGCGATCATGTCGCTGACCATCGGGGTGTCGATGGTGCCGGGGCAGATGGCGTTGATACGGATGCCGCGCGGGGCGTATTCCAGGGCCGCGCTGGTGGTCAGGCCGATCACGCCGTGCTTGGAGGCGTGATAGGAGGCACGGCCGGGAAGGCCCACCAGGCCGCCGAGGGAGGAGCAGTTGACGATGGCGCCGCTGCCCTGGGCGCGCATGTGCCGCAGCTCGTGTTTCATGCAGGCCCACACACCGCGCAGATTGATGGCGTTGACCCGGTCGAACCGCTCGGCGGGTTCCTCAGCGGCGTCGCTGGCCGGGATCTGGATGCCGGCGTTGTTGTAGGCGAAGTCCAGGCGCCCGAAGGTCTCCACCGTGCGGTCGACCGCGGCCGCCACTTGGTCCTCGTCGCTGACGTCGCAGGTGAGGGCGAGTGCTCGGTGACCGGCGTCGGTGAGTTCCTTGACGGCCGCGTTCAGGGCGGCTTCGTCGATGTCGGTGAGGGCGACGGCGGCCCCCGACTCGGCGAAGGCCCGCGCGGTCGCCAGGCCCATGCCGGAGCCGGCGCCGGTGACGAGGGCGACCTGGCCGGTGAAGTCGTAGGTGGGGTTCACGTGCGTTTCTCCCGTTGAGAGTGCGCCGGGTCAGGACGCTGCTTCGATGGTGATCTTGGTGGCGGTGGCGAGGCGTTGGGTGTCGCCGTTCATGTGGCCGAGGATGATCAGGCCGGCGTCGCTGGAGCCGCTGCCGCGGTAGAAGAGGGCCAGGTTGCCCCAGGGCGCGTAGTACGCCAGGTCACCGGGCTTGGCTTCGGCGGCGTCCGGGGCGCCGGAGGTGGACAGCCGACGGGGCAGGTCAGCGATCTTCTCCGTCTCGTGGAAGTCGCTCAGGTTCAGCGTGAGCGGGAGCAGGGTGGCGAAGTCGCGAGCCGTGGCGCTGTCGTTCAGGGTGGCGTCGACCCGGTGGCCGTCGATGGTGAGCCGGAGGTTCATGGCGGTGCCCTTGTCCTCGGAGGGTGAGGCTGGTGGCTCCGGCGTTCGCTGCGAAGCGGACGCGGAGGCGGACGGCCCGGAAGACGCGGACGGGGACGTCTCATCGGTACAGGCGGTGACCGCCAGCAGTAAGGCGGCCGGTACGGTGCGTGCAAGAGTGGAACGCGTGGTCAGGCTCACGGCACCCTCCGGGGGCGTCAGTCGGGCAGGGGCTCGGCGTAGTGGCGGAAGCCGTCGCGCCTGAGGTGGATGTCGTACAGGCGGTCGGCCAGCACTTCAGGGCTGCTGTGCTCGGCGTCGGGGCGGATGGCTCCCGGGATGATCAGCTGGGCGGTGTGGATGTTCTCCGGGGCGAGCGCGTCGTGGAGCATGTGGGCGTAGGCGCTCTCGGCGGCGAAGGCGACCGAGGTGCCGGCGACCTTGGGGTTGGGGCGTACGGCGCTGCCGCCGTTGACGAACAGCAGGGTGCCGCGGCCGAGTTCGCGCATGCCGGGCAGGACGGCGTTCACCGCGGTGACCGGGCCCTTGACGGAGAAGGCGAGGGGCGCTGAGAGATCGTCGGCGGTCGTCTCCAGGATCGGCTTCATGAAATCGGCGCGAGGGACGGGGCTGTACTGCAGGATCTCGATTGGCCCCAGGGCGGCTGCGACCGCGTACAGGGCCGCGTCCAGTGACTCGGTGTCGAGGACGTCGGCGGTGAAGCCCCGCGCCTGGATGCCGTCGCGGGCCAGCTCGGCGGTCAGTCCGTCCAGTTTCTCGGCGTTGCGGGAGATGAGGGCAACGGTGTGGCCGGCGGTTCCGAAGCGGCGGGCGGTGGCGAGCCCGAGGCCGGGGCCGGCGCCGACGAGGGCGAAGGTCGTCATGGTGAGTCCTTGTGGGTGGAGAGGCTTCGCTCAGGCTTGGGGAGGGCCTTGCCGGCACGGCGCTCGGGATGGCCGTGCCGGCTGCTCTATGTCGAGCCTCACACGCCGAGGCAAGAGCGAAAAGCGGAGAAAGACATCCGGGGAGGAAGGTATCCAGGGACGAAACTCTCCCTCCTTCCTCAGGTGCGCCCGGTGTCATGCTGAACGGCATGACCGGCAATGTTCCCCTCAATGAACTGGGAGAATTCCTCAAGAAGCGCCGCGCCGAGCTGAGCCCGCGCACCGTTGGCCTGCCCGACAACGGCGGTCCCCGCCGGGTCGCCGGGCTGCGCCGCGAAGAGGTCGCCCAGCTCGCCAGCATCAGCACCGACTACTACACGCGTCTCGAACAGGGCCGTATGCAGGCGTCCGCGCCCGTGCTGGACACGCTCGCCCGAGTGCTCCATCTCGACGATGACGAACGCGGCTATCTCTTCCAGCTCGCCGGCAAGATCACCACCCGCGCCCGGAACCGGGGCCGGCAGAAGGTCCAGCCGCAGTTGCAACGGGTGCTCGACGACCTCACCGCCACCCCGGCCATCGTGCAGGGCCGGCGCGGGGACGTCCTGGCCTGGAACGCGCTGGCTGCCGCGCTGGTCACCGACTTCTCCCGGATCCCGGAGAGGCACCGCAACTACCCGCGGATCATCTTCACGGATCCGGCCATGCGTACGCTGTACGCGGACTGGGAGACCTCCGCGCGGCTCGCCGTGGCGCAGTTGCGGATGGAAGCCGCGCAGTATCCGGAGGACCCCCGCCTGATCGAGCTGGTCGGTGAACTGTCCCTGCGTGACAAGCAGTTCGCCCAGTGGTGGGGCGACCACAAGGTCGCGGCCCGCACGGTGGGCACGAAGACCCTCAACCACCCGGTGGTCGGCGAACTCGTCCTGGACTGGGACACTTTGACCGCCAACACCGACCCCGACCAGCACCTCACCGTCTGGACGGCCGCACCCGGCTCCCCCACCCACGAGCGGCTGCGCATCCTCGCCTCCTGGGCCGCCGACCAGAACCTGCCAGCTTCTCCCCCGCTCACCTGACCACGTGCCCGTCGAACGGCAGACGGCCGGCCGACCTCGTCCGCGCCGGAGCCCGCTTCGAACACGGTCACCTCGTCGAACGTGAGGAGACGAGAGCGGCATGATCCTTGTGCCAATTACCCTGCGCCCATGGCCAACCTGCATGAGCTGCATTCCATCCATGACGTCCGCAGCGCAGCAAACGGTGATGCGCTGCTGCTGTGGGCCGCTGGCGATCTATCGAACGGCACGCGGGCCTTTTCCCTCGGTGAGGCCACAGCGGTGGCGGCGCCGGCGCTGTCCTGCCGCGATCGCCTTGCCGTCACCGGCCCTGCCGACGACGCCGCAGACTTGATCCGCGCCGTTCTGCCGCAAGTCGGCCCTGCCTTCCGGCCTATCGGCGACGAGGATCTTATCCGCAGCCTCGTGACCTGCGTTCCGGAACTGGAGATTGTCGACGCTTTCGGATGGATGCAGACAGAGACCTCCACCAGCCGCCGCGACGGGGCCGTGTGGCTGACCGCATCGGATCATTCCGACATCGCCAGGTTGCTGAACGAGGCATTCCCGAATTCCTACGCCCGACCCGATCGGCCGGGCGTGCGTTGCTGGGCCGGTGCCCGCGATGAATCCGGAACGCTGCTGGCATGTGCCGCCGACGCCTGGAGCGCGCCGAGTGTCGGCTTCCTCGCGGGTGTCGCCACTGCCGAACAAGCGCGCGGGCGCGGTATAGGCACGGCCGTGTGCCGTCTCGTCCTGGACCGCCTTGTCGTCGACCACGGCGTGGCCGCGTTGATTGTCGACAGCTGGAACACAGCCGCCGTTCGCCTCTACCGTGGCCTCGGTCTGTCATGGCGTCCTCTCGCAGCCGCCCGCGTCACCGACCGCTGAATGCCTCCGCGCCGCACGACGCCAAGAACCATCGAGCCACAAGAGTTGATGCGATGAAGGGTCGGGGCCTCCGCCCCTGTGGGTTCCCGGGTAGGTCCCAGGTGGCTCACATTCGTCACGGCGAGGGCGGCCCCTGGTGAGCGAGTATGACGGACACCAGTACGTCGGCATCGACTTGCATCGCAGGCGGTCGGTGATCGTGCGGCAGACTGCGGACGGGATGTAGCTGAGCGCGGTACGCATCCTCAACGACCCGGTCGCGTTGGGTCTGCAGATCGAGAAGGCGGGCATTCGCCCCGACATTGTGCTGGAAGCCACCTACGGCTGGTACTGGGCAGTCGACGCCCTGCAGGCCGCCGGGGCGGAGGTCCATATGGCCCATCCGCTGGGCGTGAAGGGCGGGCTTCGCCTACCGACGAGTGAAGAACGATATCCGCGATGCCGCAGACATGGCTGACCTGCTGCGCATGCGGCGGCTGCCGGAGTCGCGGATCGCCCCGCCCTAGGTGCGGGAACTGCGCGGCCCATGACCTGACCGGCAGTTACCGCAAGGCGGCCAAGTTGGTGGGCTGTGACCACCACATGGTCCGCCGCTACGTCCAGCTCCGCGATACCGGCACCGAGCTGAGCACGCGGGCACCGAGGCCGAAGATGATCGACGCGTTCCTGCCCAAGATCGAGGAGCTGGTCGAGCAGTCGCGTGGGGTGATCGGACAGCCACCGCCTGTCCGAAGCCACCAATGGCAACGGAGTCGTCTCCCTTTCCTGGGAAATCACCTTCCTCGGTGGGCATTTCGTGCCCACCGAGGAGAAACCATGTCCACGGACGTCAGCTCATGCCCCGCTGCGGAAACCCCTGACCGCGAGTGTGTTGTGCTTCCTGCCCGCCACCGGGGACGTCTTGGTGTCCGCTGACACACCCGAGCGGAACTTCTGCTCCGCAGATGCTCCGGATAGGGGCCGGACCTGCCTATCGGCAGGAGCGGCTTGATCGACTCCTACTCGCTGTCCGACAGTTCCCCTCGCGCCATCCCAGACATGTATCAGCAGCTCTCCTGCACCGCTGAAGGCAGGTCCCTGCTCTCTACGAGCACGTCCGCTCAGATAGGAGTGTGAGCGCAGAGACGCTGCTCAGGTGCGGTCGGATCCGAACAGTCCGTCGACAATCTGCCGCAGGACCGCCTCCTCCTGGTCGGGGTCCTCCGTCCGCTCGTACTCGGTGAGCGCGATGCCGGCGAGCGTGAATTCCTCTGTCAGTGTTCGCACCGCTCCGAGGAGCTGTTCGACACCGAGCCCACCGGGTTCGGGTGTGCCGACGGCCGGGAACACCTGAGGGTCAAGGACATCGAGGTCGATGTGGATGTACACCGCCTCGGCGCCGGTGGCACGCACTGAGGCCAGGAGCGGCCCCGGTTCCGCCAGTTGCTCAACGCTGATGTGTCGGATGCTGCGACTCTCGACAAGGTCCTGTTCACCCGGGTCCAGCGACCGAGCGCCCGCCAGTACCACGCGGTCGGCCCGCACGCTGCGGAGCGGCCGCAGGCCCTCTGGCCCGTCGCCGATGAGCGCGCGCAGCACCATGCCGTGGAATGCTCCGGATGGTGACGATTGAGGGCTGTTGAGGTCTGCGTGCGCGTCGAACCACACCAGCGCCAGCCGGTCCCCGAACGTGGAGAGCGCGGCCTCGACCGGGGCGAGATCGACCGCGCAGTCACCACCGATCGTCACGGTCCGGGCGCCTGGCGGAACCTGGGCCAGGGCCTTGCGCACTGCTTGCAGGTGTCGCTCCAGGACGTCGGCGTTCTGCACTCCGTCCCGCGAGTTCCCAACGCCGCTGTCGAGTACGACCGTGCACCATGGACCTTCGGGAATCAGCTCGGCAAGCCGGGCAGCCCCACTACGCAACCTGACGGCCGTCGCGGCCCCCGAGCCTTGCCACTGCCCTACCTCAAGTACGACCTGACCGGACACGAAACTCTCCCCCTCCAGGCTGATCAATACAGCCTATGCCGCTGGTCTGGCCATGCAGCAAGCCGTGTCACATTCCGAACCGATGGCACGAACTGCCTGGTCGGCCACTAGGGCGCGTATCGAGTCGTGATCAGTCTGGAGATTCGCCCTCGCGGCGGGTCCTGGACGGGTAGATCCTTTTGCGTGACGCGAGTGCAACTGACTGACGAGGAATGGGAGTTCATCGGGCCGTACCTGCCGATCGGTGAGTACGGCCCGTATCCCGAGCGGCTGCGGCAGCAGTTCGAGGGGGTGATGTGGCGGTTCAAGACCGGCGGGCAGTGGCGGGAGATGCCGCAGGAGTTCGGCGCCTGGTCGACCGTTCACAACCGCTTCCGGCAGTGGCGTGACGCCGGCGTCTTCGAGGCCCTGCTGGAGGGCCTGATCGCGGAAGCCGCGAAGCGGGGCGAGGTAGACCTGTCATTGGTCAGCATCGACTCCACCACCGCGCGCGCTCACCACGACGCTGCCGGGATGCACCTGGGCGAGGACGTCCTGACCGCCCTGGAGAAGGCTGCAGCCGAGGCGGAGAAAGCCAGGCCAAAAGGGGCAGCCTCGAAGAACAGAACGGGCAGGACACCGAAACCGGTCCCGAGCGGGAGGAGCGCCGACGCATCCGGCGTCGGCGAACACTCCGGCTGAAGGCCGCTCTCCTCGGACGCTCCAGGGGCGGGCAGACCAGCAAGGTCCACCTCGCCGCCGACCGCAAGTGCCGCCCGCTGGCGTTCGTGCTGACCGCGGGCCAGGCCGCGGACAGCCCGCAGTTCATCCCCGTGCTGGGGAAGATACGGGTCCGCGGCCCCGTCGGCCGTCCCCGCACCCGGCCGGACGCGGTCGCCGGGGACAAGGCCTACTCGTCCCGCAGCAATCGCGCTCACCTGCGCAGACGCGGCATCAAGGCAGTGATCCCGGAGAAGAAGGACCAGGCCGCGAACCGGAAGAAGAGGGGCTCCGGGGGCGGTCGGCCCGTCAGCCACGACACCAGCCTCTACAAGGAGAGGAACACCGTCGAGCGCCTGATCAACAAGCTCAAGGCCTGGCGAGGCGTCGCCACCCGATACGACAAGACCCCAGACAGCTATCTCGCCGGCCTACACCTGCGCGCCTCGATGATCTGGATCAAAGACCTCATCCGGACCGCCCATTGATCACGACTCGATACGCGCCCTAGCGGAGTTCTGCCATGGGGTGTCTCCCGACAGGCAGGGAGCGAGGGATCTGGGTGCCCCGGACGCGGGGAGGCGGACCGGGGCCCGGGCCCAACGGTATGCCCGGTCTTCCCGGGTAGCGGCGTCCCTGACGGGATGCTGATGGTGATCGGGACAACCCTGACGGGACGCTGACGCCCCGGTCCGAGGGTGTGGAAAAGGGCCGTCAGAACGCCACCAAGAAGCCGCCTACAGGCTGTTCAACGTCTCTGAGAAGCAGTGAGATGGAGGGACTTCCTGGAAGTACGTCGGCGGGACCTCCGTCGGCCGTGTGTGCGAAACGGTGAATGTGATGACCGAGTCCGGCGCGATCCCAGCCCCACGTGTCGTGGTGGGAGTCAGCGGTTCGCCGGGATCTCTCACCGCCCTGCGCCGGGCCGCCGAGGAGGCTCGGCTCCGGGAAGCGGAGCTGTGGGCGGTTCTGACCTGGGAGCCGCCCGAGGGGGATCTTCAGGCACGCCGGTCCCCGTACACCTCCTTCATCATCGACGAGTGGCAGCGCCGGGCGAGGGAGAAGCTGGTCACCGCGCTCACGGAGGTGTTCGGCCCCGGCGTGCCGGATTTCCCCCTGCAGGCTCTCGTCGCCCGGGGTGCTCCGGGGCGTGTGCTCGTGCGGATCGCTGAGGGCGAGCAGGACGTTCTGGTCGTCGGTGCTGGGCGGCATGGGTGGCTGCACCGGGTGCTGCGGCCTTCGGTGAGCCGGTACTGCCTCGCCCACGCCACCTGCCCGGTCCTTGCGGTGCCGCCCTCACCACTGGAGGCCGGGCTCAGGGCCGTGCACCGCCGTAACATGCTGGGGCTGCGGCTGGACACGCAGCGGATGTGGAAGGAGTTCGCCACGGCTCCGCCCGTCGTCTGAGGCTCTAGGAGGCTCGGCTGCTCACCGCCTGACGGCGGATGTGCGGTCGGGCTCTTCCGGGCGGCGCCCGGGTGCCGTCGGCAGGGTGAGGACCATGGTGAGGCCGCCGCCGGGGGTGTCCTCGGCGTTGAGGGTGCCGCCGATGGCCTCTGCGAAGCCGCGCGCGACCGCGAGGCCGAGGCCGACGCCGGCGCCGCGCGGTGAGTCGCCGTAGCGCTGGAACGGTTCGAAGATGCGGGACTTGGCCTCGTCCGGGACGCCGGGGCCGCGGTCCACGACCCGGACCTCCACCCGGTCGGCGATCGCGCTGGCCGAGACCAGGACCGGCTCCCCCGGCGGGCTGTACTTGACCGCGTTCTCGACCACGTTGGCGACCGAGCGCTCCAGCAGGCCCCGGTCGACGTCGACCATCGGCAGGGTCTCCGGGATGTCCAGCTCCACGCTGTCCTCGGGGACGCCGCCCAGTGCCATCGGGATCACCTCGTCCAGGTCGGTCTCGCGGATGATCGGCGTGACCGTGCCGGTCTGGAGGCGGGACATGTCGAGGAGGTTGCCGACGAGGTGGTCCAGGCGGTCGGCGCCCTCCTCGATGGCCTCCAGGAGGTCGGCCTGGTCCTGGGGCGACCATTCGACGTCGTCCGAGCGGAGGGAGGTGACGGCGGCCTTGATGCCGGCGAGCGGGGTGCGCAGGTCGTGGCTGACGGCTGCGAGCAGGGCGGTGCGGATGCGGTTGCCCTCGGCCAGTTCCTTGGCCTCGTCGGCCTTCTGCTGCAGGCGCTGGCGGTCCAGGACCACGGCGGCCTGCGCGGCGAACGCCGCGAGCACCCGGCGGTCCTCGGCGGGCAGGACACGGCCGGAGAGCGCGAGTGACATGTGGTCGCCGACGGGCACGTCGACGTCCGCGTCGTCGGGGGTGGTGCAGGGGCGGGGGCCGACGCTGCCGGCGCAGGTCCAGGGCGCGATGTCGCTCTCGCGTTCCAGGAGGGCGGCCGACTCCATGCCGAAGGTCTCGCGGACCCGGTCCAGTAGGGCTTCCAGGGTGGTCTCGCCGCGCAGGACGTTGCCGGCGAGGAAGGAGAGGATCTCGGACTCGGCCCTCAGCCGGGCGGCCTGGTGGGTGCGGCGGGCGGCCAGGTCCACCACGGACGCGACGGAGACGGCGACGCCGAAGAACACGGCGATGGCGACGATGTTCTCCGGGTCGGCGATCGTCCAGGTGTGGACTGGTGGGGTGAAGTACCAGTTCAGCAGGGCGGATCCGACCACCGCCGAGGCCAGGGCGGGGAGGAGGCCGCCGAGCAGGGCCGCCGCCACCGTCAGGGTCAGGAACAGGAGCATGTCGTTGGCGAGCCCGATGTCGGGGATGACACTGCTCAGGAGCCAGGTCAGCAGCAGCGGTCCGGCGATTCCGGTCAGCCAGCCCCAGATCAGCCTGGTCCGGCCGAGCCGCGCGCCCCTGCCGGGGACGGGAAGTCCTCGGCCCTTGCCCACCTCGTCGTGGGTGATGAGGTGGACGTCGAGGTCGGGACCGGATTCCCGGGCCACCGTCGCGCCGACGCCGGGACCGAAGACGTACTGCCAGCCCTTGCGGCGGGAGACGCCGAGGACGATCTGGGTGGCGTTGACGCCTCGGGCGAAGTCGAGCAGGGCGGCGGGGATGTCGTCGCCGACGACGTGGTGGAAGGTGCCGCCCAGGTCCTCCACGAGGGTGCGCTGGACGGCCAGTTCCTTCGGGGAGGCCGACGTCAGGCCGTCGCTGCGGGAGATGTAGACGGCCAGGACCTCGCCCCCGGCTCCCTTCTCGGCGAGCCGGGCAGCGCGGCGGATGAGGGTGCGTCCCTCGGGGCCGCCGGTGAGTCCGACGACGATCCGTTCGCGCGAGCCCCAGATCGTGGAGACGCGGTGCTCGGCACGGTACTCGGTCAGGTACGCGTCGACCCGGTCGGCCACCCACAGCAGCGCCAGCTCGCGCAGAGCGGTCAGGTTGCCGGGGCGGAAGTAGTTGGAAAGCGCCGCATCGACCTTGTCCGGCTTGTAGATGTTGCCGTGCGCCATCCGGCGGCGCAGCGCCTCCGGGGACATGTCGACCAGCTCGATCTGGTCGGCCCGCCGTACGACCTCGTCCGGGACGGTCTCGCGCTGCCGTACTCCCGTGATCGACTCCACGACGTCACCCAGCGATTCGAGGTGCTGGATGTTGACCGTGGAGATCACGTCGATCCCGGCGGCGAGCAGTTCCTCCACGTCCTGCCAGCGCTTGGTGTTGCGCGAGCCGGGGACGTTGGTGTGGGCGAGTTCGTCGACCAGGGCGACCTGGGGGTGTCGGGCGAGGACGGCGTCGACGTCCATCTCGGTGAAGGTGCTGTCCCGGTACTCGATCTCCTTGCGCGGCACCTGTTCCAGGCCGTGCAGCATCACCTCGGTGCGCGGCCGATTGTGGTGTTCCACGAAGGCCACGACGCAGTCGGTACCCCGCTCCACCCGGCGGTGCGCCTCGGAGAGCATGGCGTAGGTCTTGCCGACGCCGGGTGCCGCGCCGAGGTAGATCCGGAGCTTGCCGCGTGCCATGTTCACCCTTCGAAGCGGTAGCCCATGCCGGGCTCGGTGATGAGATAGCGGGGGTGGGCGGGGTCCGATTCCAGTTTGCGGCGCAGCTGGGCCATGTAGACGCGCAGGTAGTTGGTCTTGTTGCTCTGCGAGACCCCCCACACCTCCTGGAGCAGCTGCTTCTGGGTGATCAGCCGGCCGGGGTTGGTCACCAGGATCTCCAGCAGATGCCATTCGGTGGGGGTCAGGCGTACGTCGCGCCCGTCCCGTACGGCCTTCTTCGCCAGCAGATCGAGGGTGAAGTCCTCCGTCTCCACCAGCGTCGTCTCGGGGACCAGAGGGGTCTCCTCGGTGCGTCGGACGGCGGCCCGCAGCCGGGCCAGCAGCTCGTCCATGCTGAACGGCTTGGTGACGTAGTCGTCGGCGCCCGCGTCGAGGGCCGCGACCTTCTCGTCGGACGCCTGACGGGCGGAGAGGACCAGGATCGGGACACGGGTCCAGCCGCGCAGGGCCGTGATGACATCGACGCCGTCCATGTCGGGCAGGCCGAGATCGAGCATCACCACGTCCGGCTGGCGGGCGGCGGCCAGGCGGAGCGCGGTGGCGCCGTCGGGGGCGGCGTCCACGCCGTAGTGACGTGCCTGCAGGTTGATCACGAGGGCCCGTACGAGCTGCGGGTCGTCCTCCACCACGAGCACCCTGGTCATGGGTGTGTGCCTTTCCTGTCATGCCTGCGGGAGTCGGCACCCTGGGGTGCCGACTCCCGTCGCGGATCGCGTAAGGCGGTCACTTCTTCGCCACGAGGTCCTTGAGCGCGATGTTCAGCTCCAGGACGTTCACCCGGGGCTCACCCATGAAGCCCAGGGTCCTGCCCTCGGTGTGGTCCTTGACCAGCTTCTCCACCGCGGAGACGGGCAGGCCGTTCTTCGCGGCGACGCGGTGCACCTGGAGTTCGGCGTAGGCCGGGGAGATGGCCGGGTCCAGTCCGGAGCCGGAGGAGGTCACCGCGTCCGCGGGTACGTCCGAGGGCTTGACCGTGTAGCCGGGCACCGAGTTGTCCTTGACGACCGCGGCCTTGGCGTCCTGCACCTGCTTGATCAGCACCTTGCTGTCGGCGGACAGGTTGGTGGCGCCGGACAGGATCAGCTTGTACTGCGTGTTGACGCTGTTCGTGCCGAGGCCGTTGGCCGGGCGGCCCTGGAACCACTTCAGGTCCGCGTCCGGCGTCTGCTGCCCCTTCTTCAGCGGAAGGTTGTACGACTGTCCGATCAGGGACGAGCCGACGACCTTGCCGTTAGCCCTGATCTCGGAGCCGTTCGCCTTGTCGTGGAACAGCCCCTGGGCGATGCCGGTGATCACCAGCGGGTAGACGACGCCGGTCACCAGGGTCAGCACGAGGAGGGCGCGGAGGCCCGCCCCGAGCAACCGGGCGGTGTTCGTTACGGAGTTGTTCATGGCGATCAGCCGATTCCGGGGATGAGGGAGATGAGCAGGTCGATGAGCTTGATGCCGATGAAGGGTGCGATCAGGCCGCCGATGCCGTAGATCCCGAGGTTGCGGCGCAGCATCTTGTCGGCGCTCATGGGCCGGTATTGCACGCCCTTCAGGGACAGCGGCACCAGCGCGATGATGATCAGCGCGTTGAAGATGACGGCCGACAGGATCGCGGAGTCCGGCGAGGACAGCTGCATGATGTTCAGCTTGTCCAGGCCCGGGTAGACCGCCGCGAACAGCGCCGGGATGATCGCGAAGTACTTCGCAACGTCGTTGGCGATGGAGAACGTCGTCAACGCGCCCCGGGTGATGAGGAGTTGCTTGCCGATCTCCACGATCTCGATCAGCTTGGTCGGGTTGGAGTCGAGGTCGACCATGTTGCCGGCCTCCTTGGCGGCCGACGTACCGGTGTTCATCGCCACACCGACGTCCGCCTGCGCGAGAGCGGGCGCGTCGTTCGTACCGTCACCGGTCATCGCGACCAGCTTGCCGCCGGCCTGCTCCCGCTTGATGAGGGCCATCTTGTCCTCGGGGGTGGCCTCGGCGAGGAAGTCGTCCACGCCCGCCTCCTCGGCGATCGCCTTCGCGGTCAGCGGGTTGTCACCCGTGATCATGACGGTCTTGATGCCCATGCGGCGCAGTTCCTCGAACCGCTCGCGCATGCCGTCCTTGACGACGTCCTTCAGGTAGATAACACCGAGGACCCGGGCGCCCTTGTCGTCGTGCACGGCGACCAGCAGCGGGGTGCCGCCGGCCTCGGAGATGCGGCTGGCTGTCGCGTCCGCGTCCTCGGCGACCGTGCCGCCCTGCTCCTCCACCCAGGCGATGACCGAAGCCGTGGCACCCTTGCGGATCTTCCGGCCGTCGACGTCCACACCGGACATACGCGTCTGAGCGGTGAACTCGATCCACTCGGCGCCGACCAGTTCGCCCTGGTGCCGCTCGCGCAGCCCGTACTTCTCCTTGGCGAGGACGACGATCGAGCGGCCCTCCGGAGTCTCGTCCGCGAGTGATGACAGCTGAGCCGCGTCCGCGACCTCCGCCTCGGTGGTGCCCCTGATCGGTACGAACTCGGCGGCCTGACGGTTGCCGAGGGTGATGGTGCCGGTCTTGTCGAGCAGCAGGGTCGACACGTCACCGGCGGCCTCGACCGCACGGCCCGACATGGCGAGCACGTTGCGCTGCACCAGGCGGTCCATGCCCGCGATGCCGATCGCGGAGAGCAGGGCTCCGATCGTGGTCGGGATCAGGCAGACCAGCAGGGCGACCAGCACGACCATGGTCAGGTGCGTGCCCGCGTACGTCGCGAACGGCGGCAGGGTCGCCACCGCCAGCAGGAAGACGATGGTCAGCGAGGCCAGCAGGATGTTCAGCGCGATCTCGTTGGGCGTCTTCTGCCGGGCCGCGCCCTCGACCAGGTTGATCATCCGGTCGATGAATGTCTCACCGGGCTTCGTCGTGATCTTGATGACGATCCGGTCGGACAGGACCTTCGTACCGCCGGTCACCGCGCATCGGTCACCGCCGGACTCGCGGATGACCGGCGCGGACTCACCGGTGATCGCCGACTCGTCCACCGACGCGACGCCCTCGACGACGTCGCCGTCACCGGGGATGACGTCACCTGCCTCGCAGACGACCAGGTCACCGATGGTCAGCTCGGTGCCCGCAACCTGCTCCTCGGACGTGCCGTCCGCGAGCAGCCGACGGGCGACCGTGTCGGTCTTGGCCTTGCGCAGCGTGTCGGCCTGGGCCTTGCCGCGGCCCTCGGCGACCGCCTCCGCCAGGTTGGCGAAGATCACCGTCAGCCACAGCCAGGCGCTGATGGTCCAGCCGAACCAGTCGCTCGCATGCTGGAAGGAGAAGACGGTGGTCAGGACGGAGCCGATCCACACCACGAACATCACGGGCGACTTGACCATCACCCGCGGGTCGAGCTTGCGGAAGGCGTCCGGCAGCGACTTGACCAGCGCCTTGGGGTCGAAGAGGCCCGCTCCGACACGGCCCTCGGCGGGCTTGTGCCCGGTGGGGACGTCGCTGTGCGGCGCCCGGGTGGGAGTGGCTGTGGACATCGAGTCCTCTTGCTTGTCTATGCGAGTGGTCATGACGCCAGCCCCTCGGCCAGCGGACCCAGCGCGAGGGCCGGGAAGTAGGTCAGACCGGTGATGATGAGGATCGCGCCCACCAGCAGGCCGGTGAACAGCGGCTTCTCGGTGCGCAGGGTGCCCGCGGTCACCGGGACGGGCTTCTGCTCTGCGAGGGAGCCGGCCAGCGCCAGCACGAACACCATCGGCAGGAAGCGGCCCAGCAGCATCGCGAGCCCGGTCATGGTGTTGTACCAGTCGGTGTTCGCGTTCAGACCGGCGAAGGCAGAACCGTTGTTGTTCGACGCGGACGTGAACGCGTACAGGACCTCGGAGAACCCGTGCGCGCCGGAGTTGAGCATCGAGTGCGGCGGGGTCGGCAGGGCCATGGAGGCGGCGGTGAAGACCAGCACCAGGGCGGGGGTGATGAGGATGTAGCAGGCGGCCAGCTTCATCTCGCGGCCGCCGATCTTCTTGCCCAGGTACTCGGGCGTACGGCCGACCATCAGGCCGGCGATGAACACCGCGATGACCGCCATGATCAGCATGCCGTAGAGACCGGAGCCGGTGCCGCCGGGCGCGATCTCACCGAGCATCATTCCCAGCATCGCGATCCCGCCGCCCAGGCCGGTGAAGGAGGAGTGGAAGGAGTCCACCGCACCGGTCGAGGTGAGGGTCGTCGAGGTCGCGAAGATCGACGACGAGCCGACGCCGAAGCGGACCTCCTTGCCCTCCATCGCCCCGCCCGCGGCCTGCAGCGCCGGGCCGTGGTGGGCGAACTCCGTCGCCATCATCAGGGCGACGAAGCCGAACCAGATGACGCCCATGGTCGCGAGGATCGCGTAGCCCTGCTTCACCGAGCCGACCATCACACCGAAGGTGCGGGTCAGCGAGAACGGGATCACCAGGAGCAGGAAGATCTCGAAGAGGTTGGTGAATGGGGTCGGGTTCTCGAAGGGGTGGGCGGAGTTGGCGTTGAAGTAGCCGCCACCGTTCGTGCCCAGTTCCTTGATGGCCTCCTGCGAGGCGACCGCGCCGCCGTTCCACTGCTGCGAGCCGCCCATGAACTGGCCGACCTCGTGGATGCCGGAGAAGTTCTGGATCGCACCGCACGCGACCAGCACGATCGCGGCGATCGCCGCGCCCGGAACCAGGATGCGCAGCGTGCCGCGCACCAGGTCGGCCCAGAAGTTGCCCAGCTCACCGGTGCGCGAGCGGGCGAAACCCCGGACCAAAGCCACGGCGACGGCGATGCCGACGGCCGCGGAGACGAAGTTCTGCACGGCCAGACCGGCGGTCTGCACGACGTGCCCCAGGGTCTGTTCGCCGTAGTACGACTGCCAGTTGGTGTTCGTCACGAACGAGACGGCCGTGTTGAACGACTGCGCCGGGTTCACCGACGAGAACTTCATCGAGCCGGGCAGCACGCCCTGCAGCCGCTGCAACAGGTAGAGGAACAGGACGCTGACCGCTGAGAAGGCCAGCACGCCGCGCAGATACGCGGGCCAGGTCATCTCGGTGTCCGGGTTGGCACCGATGGCCTTGTAGATCCAATTCTCGACGCGCAGGTGCTTGCGCGAGTCGTAGACCTTGGCCATGTAGTTGCCGACGGGGACGTAGGCGAGCGCCAGTGCGCCGATGAGGGCGAGCAGCTGGAGCACGCCCGCAAGTACGGGACTCATGTCTGTTCTCAGAACCTCTCCGGGAAGATCAGGGCGAGGACGAGATAGCCCAGCAGGGCGACGGCCACGACCAGGCCGACGACGTTTTCGACGGTCACAGCTTCGTCACCCCCTTGGCGACAAGGGCCACCAGCGCGAAACCCGCGAGCACGGTGACAACGAAGGCCAGATCGGCCATCGCGAACTCCTGGAGTGAGGTTCGGTTGAAACGGACGCTTAGAGGAAAGCGCCTCTCTGGCTGGATCGGGTCGCCCGTTGACGACCCTCATACGGCCGTCGCAGCACATTTGACGGGACTCTTACGCCGCCTGACCTGTACGGGTCGGTAAGCGTGCGTGACAGCCGGTGACCTGGCTCACAGCCGGAAGCGAAGTCGGCAGATCACCGCGTCCGTCTCACGGCGCACGGCATGGGCGACCACCGCGCCCCGCTGGTTCTGCAGCAGCCGCTGCCACAGCCGCTCCGGCTCCGCCTCGGGGATCAGCACAGTGACCCGGGTGCCGGGCTCCGCGGCGGCCGTCTCACGGACGTACGCGGCGATGGGACGGCCAAGGCTGCGCCGCGTGCAGGGCAGCCGCACCAGTCGCACACCGGGGTCCCACTCGGCCCAGGACCGCTCCAGGGCATGCAGCTGAGCCCGGTCCTCGGGGTCCGGGTAGCAGACGGTCACCGCGCGGACCTCGTCACCAAGGGAGACGGCCGCGGTGAGCGCCGCCGACGTCAGCCGGGACAGCGTGGACACCGGCACGATGACCAGGGAGCGCTCCCGCTGCGGTACCTCTGGTGTGCGGCCGAGCCCGAGCCGCTCGCCGATCCGGCCGTAGGCGCGGTGCACGGTCTCGAAGGCCGCCACCAGCAGCAGCAGAGCGATCACGATCAGCCAGGCGCCCTCGGTGAACTTGCTCGCCGTGACGACGACCGTCGCGACGCCGGTGAGGACCGCGCCGAAGCCGTTCAGCAGCGCCTTCCCCCGCCAACCACGCCCCCGCCCCGACCGCCAGTGCCGGACCATCCCCACCTGGGCGATCGTGAAGCCGACGAAGACACCGATGGCGAACATCGGCACCAGAGTGTTGGTGTCGCCGCCGGAGAAGACCAGCAGCCCGGCCGAGACCACGGCGAGCGCGAGGACACCGTGCCGATGCACCTGGCGGCCGGCCCTCAGGGCGAAGACGTGCGGCGCGTAGTTGTCCCGGGCGAGCAGCTTCAGCAGCACCGGCAGCCCGCCGAAGGACGTGTTCGCGGACAGCGCCAGCAGGATCATCGTCGCGAACTGGATGACGTAGAAGGCCCAGTTGTGGCCGAGCGAGGCGTCCGCGAGCTGGGCCAGGACTGTAACGCCCTCCACCGGCTGGAGGTGGAAGCGGCCGATCAGCACCGAAAGACCGATCAGCATCAGCCCGAGTACGGCACCGAGGGCGACCTCCGCGCGCTGGGCCCGGCGTGCGCGCGGCACCTTGAAGGACGGGACAGCGTTGGCGATGGCCTCCACGCCGGTCAGCGCGGCGCAGCCGGAGGCGAATGCTTTCAGCAGGAGCAGCGCGCCCACGCTGGACGCGTTGTCCGACAGGACGGAGGCATGTCCGGCCGCAGTGACCGTACTCACGGGGTGGGAGCGGAAGAGCCCGACGGCGACGAGGACGAAGACCGAACCGACGAACACGACTGTCGGCACGATGAAAGCCTTCGCCGACTCCACGATCCCCCGCAGGTTCACTCCGGTGATCAGCGTGAGCACGGCCAGGCACAGCCACAGCCGGTCGCCGTAGAGCGACGGAAAGGCGGAGGTCAGTGCCGCCACACCCGCCGTGACGGCGACGGCGACGTTGAGGACGTAGTCCAGCACCAGCGAGGCGGCGGCCACCAGGCTGGTCCGCGCGCCCAAGTGCGTCCTGGCCACGGCGTAGGAGCCGCCGCCGTCCGGGAAGGCCGCGATCACCTGGCGGTACGACGCCACCAGCACCGCAAGCAGCGCGGCGATGGCCAGCGTCACCGGCAGCGTGAAACCCAGTCCGCGCGCACCCGCGCCGGCCAGGACCAGGACGATCGCCTCCGGGCCGTACGCCACGGACGCCATCGCGTCGAGCGACAGGGCCGCGAGCCCGGTGACGGCGGTCAGCCGGTGGCGTTCGCCGGTATCAGGGGGTTCCTCGCCGGCGGGGACGGCATCCGGCTCGGTGGTCAGGATGGACATGGGTGCGTGCTCCTTACTTCTTTCACCACGCGCGATGACCACGACGTGCGCGAGTGCACCCAGGATCTGACCGTTTACAGCGGCATCTGGACCTTCCTTGCGGCATCTTCGCGCCCAGTCGGCCAACCTTGACGCGATCTTGGCGGCCGTCTCCGTCAGAGCCGTATCAAGGTCCGTCACTCGAGCTCTCCCGGTGACTACCGTCTCCGCCATGGCACGCCCTGATGGCTCCAGCGAGGTGGCGAACGACCTCGACTGGACGAGGCAGTTGTGGAGCGCCGTCCGCTGCGCCGGGGTTCTGCTTGCATGGCTGCTCCTGGTCGACTGGGGCACCGGCCGGATGGCCGTGTGGCGCATCGTGCTGTGGTTCGCCCTTGCCGGGCTGCTCTTCGTCGTGCTGTTTCCCGCCCGCGTGTCCGCCGGCCGCAACTGGCTGGCCTCACGTCGACTGGTGCGCGAGCAGCGGGTGCGGACGGACTTGCTGGTGTCGGTCCGTTGCCTGGACGGCATCTCCCCGCTGCTCGTGCTATGGGATGCCCGGGGCGGGCGGGTTCAGATCGATCCCGAGGTCCTGGTCCGCAACCCGCAGTTGTGGTTCCGTCTGCACGAGGGCGCGGGCAAGGCAGCGGCCGACGGTCTGCTGCTGTGCGGGCAGACTGCGCTGCGCCGTCTGTCGGACCGCATGGACCGTGAGACGGCACGTGCCGTGTTCAAGGCTTCCGGGCTGGACTAGCTCGCCGGGTCGTCCTGGTGGGCGCCGGACAGGACGGCGAGGGTGGCCAGGTCGGTGGCCTGCGCCGGTGTTCCGGCCGGACGCACGACACCGCGGAAGACCTTGCCCTCGACCTGCAAGGTGTGGCCGTGGCCGACGGCGGCCTCCGCCACGAGTTCGGGTACGGCGGTGTCGGCGTCGGACAGCACCGTGGTGGAGGTGTCCTGCACCGCCGCCGCTCCAGGTGCCGGCCACGCTCGCGGTGGAACATCCGCACCACCAGCCGGATCGACGGGTTGAGGGTGCGAGCCAGCAGGGCGGCGGTCATGTTGGCCTGGTCGTCGCGGTAGGTGAGAGCGAGCGCGGCAGCCCGCTCGACCCCGGCCGCCCGCAGGGTCCGCTCGTCGGGGCGCGCGCAGACGAGCAGCTCCACCGGGGACCGCGGGTCCTCGTGCAGCGCGGCGATCCCCGCCCCGTACTCGTCGTCCCGGGACGGCACCACCACCGTGACGACCTCGCCGCACACCGCGTCCAGTTCGAGCGCGAGCCGGTGCGCGAGTCCGTCGTCACCGCAGATCACCATGTGCTGCGAGCGCTGTCCAAGTTCGGTTCTCGGGTGGAGAGTTGACGTCACACCGGAAAGGACCGGCGGGAGGCGTGGCACCGTTCCACCAGGCGGTCCCGTCCGACGTCAGGATCCCGTCAGGGAATCCGCCGCGCCTGGCTCATCACCCGCGTACCGGCCCCGCCGTGTCCAGCGCGGCGCCCGTCTGGTCGGCCAGGGTCACGGCGACCAGCCGCGCCTGGAGCGCGGGTACGGCGCCCGGGCCGGGGGTGAGCATGAAGCGGCCGAGATAGCGGCCATTGCCGTACGCCCGGAGTTCGATCTCGCCCTCGGGCCAGCCGTCGGTGTCGGGGTTCCTGCTGCGCCGGCCGACCGTCACGCTGCCGTCCTTCTCCAGGCGCGGCGGTCGGCCCACCAGGCTGCCGTACTCGAAGCGGCAGGCGCGCAGGCCGAGCAGGTCGGTCAGCTCGGTGCGGACATGGTCGACCACGGTGTCCGCCGAGTTGACGGACTGCACGAGGTCGGCCGTGCGGTGGATGCGCGCCAGATGGTCCGCGTCCGTCACCGTCATGACCTCCAGTCGACGGGCGCGGGCCGCGAGCTGGGAGACGATCACGCCGACGACCAGCAGCAGCACCGCCGTCTCGATGTCGGCGGATGCGTTGATGTCGAAGGTCTGGTATGGCCGGGTGAGGAAGAAGTCGAACCAGGCCGCCGCGGACAGGGCCGCGATCACACCCGCCGCGCGGCTGCCCAGTGCGGCCACCGCCACGACCACGACGACGAGTACGAGCGCCGCGTTCGTGTGCGTGAGGCCCGTTCGGAACGGGACGAGGGCGAGCGCCACCAGGAACGGGGCGGCCAGGCCGGCCGCCAGGGCGAGCCGGTCCCTGAGTGGCCAGGGATGAGCCGGGGTGTGTGTGCGGTGGAGCCTCCAGGCGCCTGTCTCCGTGCTCATCGCGCACCTCCTGCGCTCTGCTCGGTGGGTTCGGCCCCTACGCTCTGATCGGAGATCGGCAGCGACACGACCATCGTAAGACCGCCGCCGGGCGTGTCCTCAGGGCTGAGGGTGCCGTTCATGGCCTCGGTCAGGCCCCGGGCGAGGGCCAGGCCAAGGCCGAGTCCGGTGGTGTTGTCGTTGTCGCCGAGCCGCTGGAACGGTTCGAAGATCCGCTCCCGACCGGTCTGCGGCAGTCCCGGGCCCCGGTCCACGACTCGCAGTTCCACCTGGCCGGCCAAGGCGCTGGCAGTGACCATCACCTTCCGTCCCGGTGGGGTGTGGCGGGTGGCGTTGCCGACCAGGTTGGCGATCACCCGTTCGAGCAGGGGCGGGTCGGCCAGCACGGCCGGGATGTCCTCGACGTCAGCGACCTCGACCTCCGGCACATCGAGGAGTGCCATGGGCAGGACCTCTTCCAGGGAGGTGGCGCGCAGGTTCAGGGTGAGGGCGCCGGCCTCCAGACGGCTGAGGTCGAGCAGGTTCTCCACCAGGCGGTTGAGCTTGGCCATGGACTCGTCGGCAGTGGCGAGGAGCTCGTCGCGGTCCTCGGCGGAGAAGGCGACATCGCGGCTGCGCAGCGAGGTGACAGCGGCCCAGCCGGCGGCGAGCGGGGTGCGCAGGTCGTGGCCGACAGCGCGCAGCAGGGCGGTGCGCAGCCGGTCGGCGGCCTTCACGGGCTCCACCTCGGCCGCCGCCTCGGCGAGGCGGGCACGCTCCACGGCGGAATTGACGTGCGCGGCGAACGCGGCCAGCACCCGCCGCTCGGACGACGACAGGGTACGGCCGCGCAGCACCAGGTACGTCCCCGGGCCGGCCGGCACCACGGTGGCTCCGTCGGTATCCGGCGGCTCGTCCGCCAGCTCGGCCGAATCCATGCCGAAGGTCTCCCGCGTCCGCTCCAGCAGGGCCGGGATCGTCGCCTGGCCGCGCACGATGGTGCCGGCCAGCGAGGACATGGTCTCGGCCTCGGCGGTGGCCCGCGCCGAGCGCCGCGACAGCCGCAGCGAGCGGTCAACGACGGCGGCCACGGTGGCCGCGACGACCGCGAACACGGCCAGTGCCAGCAGGGCGTTGGCATCGTGCAGGGTGAAGGACCCGATGGGTGGGACGAACCAGTAGTTGAGCAGCAGCGACGCCGTCACCGACGCGATCACGGCCGAGGCGACCCCGCCTATGCAGGCCACACCCACCACGGCCAGCAAGAACAGCAGTGCCTCACTGGTCAGGTCCAGCGTCCCGCGCAGCTGGGCGAGCACGGCGGTCAGCAGCACCGGCAGGACCAGCCCGGCCACCGGGCCGGCGATCAGCCGGGCTGTGGACAGGGTACGGCGGCGGGACGGCAGCAGGGTGCCGCGGCCGGCCCGTTCGTGGGTGACCCGGTGGACGTCGATGTCGCCGGACAGCTCGGTCACGGTCTCCCCCGTGCCGGGCCCGGTCAGGAACCGCTGCAGCCGTCCCCGCCGGCTGGTGCCCAGTACCAGCTGGGTGGCGTTCTCGGCGCGCGCGAACTCCACCAGAGCCGTGGCCACGTCATCGCCGACCACCGAGTGGTAGCTGCCGCCGAGGTCCTCCACCAGCCGGCGCTGCCGGGCCAGCGAGGCGGCCGAGACGCCGCCGGCCAGGCCGTCGCTGCGGGCCACGTGCACGGCGAGCAGATCGCCGCCGGCCGACCGGGCGGCGATCCGCGCCGCCCGCCGGATCAACGTGTCCCCTTCCGGCCCTCCGGTCAGGGCGACGACCACCCGCTCCCGGGTCTCCCACACCCCGCCGATGCCATGCTGCGAGCGGTACTCCTGCAGCGCCTCGTCCACCCGGTCCGCCACCCACAGCAGTGCTAGCTGCCGCAGGGCCGTGAGGTTGCCCGGCCGGAAGTAGTTGGCCAGGGCCGCGTCGATCTTCTCGGGGGCATAGATGTTGCCGTGCGCCATCCGCCGGCGCAGTCCCTCCGGCGGCATGTCCACCAGCTCGATCTGCCAGGCCCTTCGCACGACCTCGTCGGGCACGGTCTCGTGCTGCGGGACGTTGGTGATCTTCTCGACGACGTCGTTGAGGGATTCCAGGTGCTGGATGTTCAGCGCGGTGATCACATCGATGCCGACGGCGAGCAGGGCGTCGATGTCCTGCCAGCGCTTGGCGTTGCGGCCGTCCCCGGGAATGTTGCTGTGCGCGATCTCGTCCACGATCGCGACCTGCGGGCGACGGGCCAGGACCGCGGCCAGGTCCATCTCCTCGAAGCCCCCGCCGCGGTAGGTGCAGGAGGCGCGGGGGACGACCTCCAGGCCGTCGAGCATCGCTTCCGTGTGCTGACGACCGTGGCACTCCACGAAGCCCACCACCACGTCCGCCCCGCGGGCGGCGCGGCGCCGCCCCTCGTCGAGCATCCGGTAGGTCTTGCCGACTCCCGGGGCCGCTCCGAGGTAGACCTTCAGTCGTCCGGGCCGTACGTCACTCATCGCTGCCGATGTGCTCCGCTCGCTGCGTCAACTTCCCCCGTTTGCAGGGGGCTGCTCCTAAGGAAGCCCCTCCGAGGGCCGTGCGGGACGCGTCTTAGCGCTTCCTTGGCGCCGATCCCGAAGACCTTGACACTGCCTTGGCGTGACTTGGGCCGATAGGGTGAAGGCGGTGTGCCGGGAAGTCTGGTCGGCAGGGGAGCCAGGGTGGCTCCCTTTTTCAGCCCCAGGGGGACGGCATGCGGAGCGTCGGCACGGTACTCGCGTTGGTCATTCTGGCCACTGTGGTGGCGACCTTCGCGCGCCGCTGGCGCATCCCCGCCCCCTCGCTGCTGGTCGTCGCCGGCCTCGCGGTGGCGCTGCTGCCGGGCACCCCCCAGATCGAGATCAGCCCGGAGATCATCGGCCTGGTGGTGCTACCGCCGTTGTTGTACGCGAGCGCGGAGGACATGCCGTGGCGTGAGCTGCGGGCGGTGTGGAAGCCGGTCGGGATCCTCGCGATAGGGCTGGTCCTCGCGTCGGCCGCGGCCGTCGGCGCGGTGGCCGCCCTGGTCACTCCGCTGTCCTGGCAGATGGCGTTCGTCCTGGGCGCGGTGCTGGCCAGCACCGACCCGGTGGCCGTGACCGCGCTCGGCCGCCGACTCGCCCTGCCGCCGAAGGTACAGGTCCTCGTCCAGGCGGAGAGCCTGTTCAACGACGCGACCTCGCTGGTGCTGGTCCGGGTGGCGGCCGGGATAGCGATCGCCTCGGCGGCGGCGAACTGGGGCGCGGCGGGCGGCCAGTTCCTGCTGCTGGCCGGCGGCGGCACGGTGATCGGGACGGCGGTGGCCGCCGTGGTCACGCTGATCCGGCGCCGTACCGAGGACCCGGTGCTGGAGACGGTGATCGCCCTGGTCACGCCGTACGCCTCCTATGTGCTGGCGGAGGCCGCGCACACCTCAGGGGTGACGTCGTGCGTGGTCGCCGGGGTGATCCTGGGCGGGCGGGGTGACCGGCTCACCAACGCCCGCATACGGCTCCAGCTGCACGCCGTGTACGGCACGGTCGTCTTCCTGCTGGAGAGCGTGGTCTTCTCCCTCATCGGGCTTGCCCTGCCGGCGCAGGTGCGAGCCTTGGCCGACGGTGACCGGGCGTGGCCTCTCTACGCTCTGGCCGTCGCGGCCACCCTCATCGCGGTACGCCTGCTCTGGCTCGCGCCGCTGTCGGCGGTCGTGCAGCGCAAGGGCGGCATCAGCCGCCTGAACTGGCGCATCCCGATGGTGCTGACCTGGGCGGGCACACGCGGCGTGATGCCGCTGGCCGCCGCCCTGTCCATCCCCGAGATCGCCAAGAACGGCGCTCCGCTCCCCGACCGACCACTGGTGCTGGTCCTGACCACCTCGGTCGTGGTCGTCACCCTCGTCGGACAGGGCTTCACCCTCGCACCGGTCGTCCGCGCCTCCGGCATCGCCCTGGAGCCCGCCCACACCGAACGCGAGGAAACCGAGGCCCGCTCCCACCTCGCCCACGCCGGCCTCGCCCGCCTGGAGGAACTGGCCGAACTGGAAGCCGTCCCCGACATCGTCCTCGACCGGCTGCGCCGCGGCCTGAACGCCCGCCTGGAGGACGCCCGCGACCGCCTCGCCGAGCACAACGGCACCGCCGTCGCCACCGAATCGGCCGACCTGGTCTACCGCCAGCTGCGCCGCGACCTGATCGCCGTCGAGACGTCGGAACTGCAGCGCCTCTACGACGCCCACCGCATCAGCGACACCACTCGCCGCCGCCTGCAGCGGTCCCTGGACCTGGAAGAGGCACGACTGGCGGACGCCTGAAGCGAGATGGACGGCGCGTTCCGCGTGGACGTGTCTGGTGCCGGTCTCGCCCTGCTCGCGATCGCGTGCGACGTCGGGCGCGTCGCAGGGCTGACGTGTGACATGCGGCCCCCGCCCGAGGGGAGCCTGGGCCTGCGCCATGGGCTTCCGGATACTCGCCGGGATCCTGACGGTCGTGGCGGTCCTGACCCTCCTTGGTCCAGCCGACGGTCGGACGACTGCTCAGCGGAACTCCGCCAGCCGCGGTCGCAACCCCAGCGCCGTGAGCGCCATCGCCGCGAGGAGCAGACCACCCGCCCAGGGAAGCAGGTCGCTCACCGCCGAGCGGCCGTCCCGCACCGAGGAGGCGAAGTGGGCCCGGTTGATGTCGGTCACCTTGTCCAGGGCGGCCATCCACGCGCCGAAGTAGGCGTTGGAGGTGCCCGGCTTCCAGTCCATGCAGAACTCCACCGCCTCGCGTTCCTGCCCAGCCGCAAGCAAGGCGCGGATCTTGCGGTCATCGCGCTGGTAGACGGCGTACGTCTCCACGGTCTGCTCGGCCGCGGCCCGCTCGCCGGGGAAGGTGATGTTGTCCAGCTCGCGCCGGAACTCGCCGGTGAAGCGCAGGTCGTGGTGATCGGTCTCGTACGCCCGCCAGCTGGTGGACAGCCCGTCGTCGTACGTGTCGAGGGTCGCTCCTCGGATGCCGTAGAGCTGCTGGGACTTGGCGAGGAACGAGCGCGCGTACTGGTCGCGGCGCTGCGGGTCGAGCAGATAGCGGCTCTCGTCGGCGTTGGCGTCGTAGGCGATGGCCCGGGCGCGGGAGAGGGCGACGACGGAGTCGAAGGCGTCTCGGCGGGCGCCGCGCAGATCGCCGGACGAGGACGTCAGCATCTGCGCGCCCAGGATCACCGCGAGCAGGGTGCACAGTGTGCCGGCGACGAGCGGCGGGTTCAGGATCCGGTGGAAGCGCCGGGCCAGATACCACTGGAGGAGAGCGAGGACGGCCAGCAGGAACAGGCTCAGCGCAGTGGTGGCCACCAGCTGGGCGGAGAGGGTCGAACGGGCGGCGGTGTACTCCGCGTCGAAGACACGGTCGTTGGAGGCCACCAGTGTGCGGGACTCGGGCAGCAGCTTGACCTGCAGCAGGTCGGTCGCCTTGCGGTAGTCGGCCAGGGCGGCCGCTTTGCCGCCGGCGTGTCCGTCGTTCTCCAGGGCGCGTCCGATCAGCTCCTGGTACTCGGCGAAGTCGTCGGTCAGGTTCTCCACGGTCTTCTCGTCGGCCCGGTCGCCCTGGGCCGCGACGGCGAGGGTCCGCAGGTCGTGACCGATCTCGCGACGGGCGCTGCCGTAGAAGCCGACCGCCTTGTCATACGGCGTCTGCAGGCGGCCCTTCCCGGCGTCGCCGCTGGACAGCAGGATGTTGGCGGCCTGCGCGTCCATGTCGTTCAGGGCCAGGTTGAGGTCGGCGGCGCTGGTGGTGCGCGGCGCGTCCCGTCCGGCGACGCTGTCCCAGGTGCCGCTCACGGCCAGCCCGGCGACGGTCAGCAGTGCCGTCACGGCGGTGGCGAGCAGGAGCGTGGCCGCGCGCAGAAGGCGCAGCCGCGCGGGCACGGTGGCCCAGAAGCGACGGCGCAGAGCGGCCCGCACGGCCACAGCCCGCTGCCCCAGGCGCAGCCCCGGACCCGGTCCGGCCGTCCGCGAATACCCTCGTCTTCGCGGTCCGGGGCTGCCCCCGGGCTGGGCGACCGCCGCCCGTGGCCGTGCTCCTTGCTCGGTCCTTGGACCCTGCGCTGATCCGGCCGTGAGAGTCACGGTCCCTCCAACGTCACCGCCACGGACGGTCGCCCGTCCCCCGTTGCCGATCAGTCTGCGACCAAAAATCGGCCACCCCGGCTCGCCTTGACGGCTCTCTTATGGCGAATCAGCTTGGTTTGACGGCGCTTTGACGTCGGCCGGCGTGGCGCCGTATGAGTGCCGCAAATTCAGTGCTCGTCACGCCGGTCGAAGCGGCGAGCGGGACTAGGGTCCGTCTTCAAACGGATCTTGCCCAGAGCAGGAATGACGCGAGGGTGACCGCCGCTTCGTAGGAGGTGGCGGTCTTGTCGTATCTGGTG
>NZ_JBVHTR010000018.1:0-16498 GCF_055565775.1 Streptomyces sp. NPDC028331
CCGCGTACTGGATGTACTCGGGTGATGCGACAACGCGGCGAGGTGCCGTGCCGGGCGTCGCGAGCCGGTGAACCTTTCCGGTCACAGCACTAGCCCCCTCACAAGGAAGACGCCTCACAAGGAGGACGCCGGGCCCGGGCGGCACCCGGACCCGGCGTCCCCCCGCCACGGCTCAACGGCCCGCGATGACCTCCGCCGCCGCCCGGCCGCACACCCGCGCCGCCCCGTGGGTGGCGATGTGCAGGGCGCCGCGGGGAGCGGCCTGGGGGACGCCCATCTCGACCACGATGGTGTCGGGGCGCTGCGCGAGGAGGATGTCCAGGGCGGAAGCCATCCAGGGGTGGCGGTGTTCGTCGCGGACCACCGCCACGATCCGCCGCGGTCCGGCGGCCGCCAGCGCCGCGCGGCCTGCCGCCTCCCCGGCGAAGCTCCCGGTCTCCGTGCCGGGAAGCAGGCGGAGCAGTTCGGCGGCCACGCCCCACGGGGTCTCGTCGCCCACCGCGATGTTGGCGACGGGGGTGAGGGCTGCCACGTAGGGCGGCTCGGTGAGCGGGGTGAAGCCCTCCGCGCCGGTCACCGTCAGCGCGCGGCGGGCGGCGAGCAGACCGATGTCGGCGAGGGGGGGCCGGTGTGCGCGGGCGCCGTCCGCCGCGGCCGACGCCGTCCACCGGGCCAGCGCCCGTACGCGCTGCGCCGCCTCGGCGAGCCGTTCCTCGGCCAGCTCACCCGAGCGGACGGCCGCCACCAGGGCGTCCCGCAGACGTCGTACGGTCTCGTCGTCCGCGAGGCCGCCGCCCACGCAGATGGCATCCGCGCCGGCCGCGATGGCGAGGACGCTGCCGCGCTCGATGCCGTACGTCCCGGCGATCGCCCGCATCTCCATGCCGTCGGTGACGATCAGGCCGTCGTAGGCGAGTTCGCTGCGCAGCAGGTCGGTCAGGATGCGCGAGGACAACGTTGCCGGGCGGTCCGGGTCGAGGGCCGGGACGAGGATGTGCGCGCTCATCACCGCGCGGGTGCCGGCGGCGATCGCCGCGCGGAACGGGGTGAGGTCGCGGTCCTGGAGCACGGCGGGCTCCGCGTCGATGCGCGGGAGGGCGTGGTGGGAGTCGACCTCGGTGTCGCCGTGCCCGGGGAAGTGCTTGGTGCAGGCGGCGATGCCGGCGGACTGCAGGCCGGTGACGTAGGCGGCGGTGTGACGGGCCACCAGGCCGGTGTCGGCGCCGAAGGACCGTACGCCGATCACAGGGTTGGCGGGGTTGGAGTTCACGTCGGCCGAGGGCGCCCAGTTGAAGTTGACCCCGCACTCGGCGAGCCGGCGGCCGAGTGCGTACGCCACCTCGCGGGTCAGGTCGGTGTCGTCCACCGCGCCCAGGGCGTGGTTGCCCGGGAACGAGGAGCCGGTCCGCACCTCCAGGCGGGTGACGTCCCCTCCCTCCTCGTCGATGGCCACGAGCACGTCGTCGCGCTCGGCGCGCAACTGGGCGGTCAGGGCGCCGAGTTGCTCCGGCGAGGTGATGTTCCGGCCGAACAGGCCCACGGACGCCAGGCCCTCGCCGAGGCGGCGCAGCAGCCAGTCGGGGGCGGTGGTGCCGGTGAATCCGGGCTGCAGGACCGTCAGCGCGTCTCGGGTGAGGGTGTCGGTACCGCTGGCGAATGTCGTCATCGGGGGCGTTATCCCTTCACGGCGCCCGCGGTGAGGCCCGCGGCCATCTTGCGCTGGACGAGGAGGAAGAGCGCGACGATCGGCACGGCCATCATCGTGGAACCGGCCATCATCGGGGCGTACTCGGTGCCGTGCTGGGTGGTGAAGTTGCCGAGCCAGACGGTCGCGGTCTGGTTCTGCTGGCTCATCAGCATCAGGGCGTACAGGTACTCGTTCCACGCCTGGATGAAGCCGTACACCGAGGTGGCGACCAGGCCCGGGGCGAGCAGCGGGAAGACCACGCGCAGGAAGGCGCCCGTGCGCGAGCAGCCGTCCACCATGGCGGCCTCCTCCAGTTCGCGCGGGATGTTGACGATGAAGCCGCGCAGCGTCCACACCGTGAACGGGAGGATGAAGGTCAGGTAGGTGATGATCAGGCCGGACAGTTTGTCGTACTGGCCGAGGTCGTTGAGCAGCAGGAAGACCGGGATGATCATGGCGACGATCGGGATCATCTGGACCGCCAGGATGCCCACGATCACGATCTTCCGGCCGCGGAAGGCGAACCGGGAGATGGCGAGCGCGGCCAGCATGCCGACCACGATGCCGATCGCGACCACCGACAGCGACACCACCAGGCTGCGGCCGACCGGTCCCCAGAAGTCGGCGATGGCCAGCGCCCGGCGGAAGTTGTCCAGGGTGAGGCCCGTGGGCAGCAGGCTCGGGTTCGGGTCGATGGCGTCCTTCGCCGGTTTGACCGCCGTGTCGATCATCCAGTAGACGGGGAAGCCCGCGGTGAGGAAGACGAGCAGGCCGAGGAGGTTCCAGCCGAGCCGGGACCTGGTCCGGCGGCGCGTCGGGGCGCGCCCGGTGGGCGTCGTCGCGCTCATGACGCTCATTCGACTTCTCCGATCTTCAGCATCTGGCGCATGTAGACGGCGACGACACCGAGCAGCAACAGCACGGTGATGAGGGCGATCGCGGAGCCCTGGCCGTAGTCGTTGACCACGAACGCCCGGTCGTACGAGTACGTGGTGAGCAGTTGGAACTCGGCTTCGGGGTGGCCGCCGCGCATCACGAAGACCTGCGGGAAGACGCCCATGTCCCAGATGACGGAGAGGGTCGTGAGCATCACGATGATCGGCTTCAGGATCGGAAGGGTGACGTGGCGGAAGACGCCCCGGGAGCCCGCGCCGTCGAGCCGGGCCGCCTCCTCCAGCTCCTTCGGTACCTGCGTGAGGCCTGCGCCGAGCGTGATGACGACGAACGGGACGGCGCCCCACACCACGAGGAGCATGATCACGGCCAGGCCCTGCGGTCCGCTGGCGAACCAGTTGTGGCCGACCAGATGGACGCCTGGCAGCTTGCTGAGCAGGGCGTTGAGGATGCCGTAGTCCGAGTCGAAGAGCCATTTGAAGACGGTGGTGGCGACGATGACGGGCATGCCCCAGCTCGCCACCAGCACGATGTTGATCATGGTCTTCATCCAGCCGGAGACCCGCTGGAGCAGCAGCGCGATCAGCATGCCGAGGACCATGGTGAAGATGACCGAGCCGGCCGCGAAGACGATCGTGCGCACGACGACCGCCCAGAACTCGCCGTCCCCGAGCACATTGCCGAAGTTCGCGAAGCCGACCGACTCGGCCGGCTGGAAACCCCAGAGCTGGGACTGGCCGAACTTCTGGAAGGACAGGGTCACCAGGCGGACCAGCGGATAGCCCATCACCACGGCGAGGACCAGCAGACAGGGGGCGAGCAGCGCCCAGGGGACGGCGGCACCGCCCGGCGCCCGCCCTCTGCGTGGCCGTGTGGGCAGGGCACCCGGTGGTGGCGGCGCCGGCCGCTGCGGCGGCACCTTGGCAGGGGTGGTCGTGTCTGCGGCACTCATCGCGCGCTCCTCAGCGGTCCCTGGAGGTCGTACTAAGACGAAACCCCGCACGGTCGCAGGAGGACGGCAGCCCCGCCCCCACGGCCGTACGAGACGCAGGGCCCCTCCCCGAACACCCCCCGGGGTTCCACGGGGCCCTGCCGTCGGCTCACTTGGTGTTGATGACCTTGTCGATCGCGGCGTCCGCGTCCTTCGCGGCGGCCTCGACCGACTTCTTGCCGGTGCCGATGTCCTGCAGCATCGTCTGCAGGACCTGCGCCTTCTCGACCTGGCCCCAGCCCGGCGCCATCGGGACGAACCAGTTGGACTCGGCCGCGATGGCCGGGACCGCCGTCGCCGGGTCGCTCTTCAGGGTGGCGAGGTCGGCCTTGTTGTTGGGCAGGTTGCCCTTGGCGATGAGGCCCTTCTGGCCCTGCGATCCGGTGAACGCGTTGATCCACTCGGCGGCCAGCGCCGGCGCCTTGGACTTCACCGGGATCGCGAGGTCCGAACCGCCGAGGAAGACCGGCATGTTCTTGCCGGACGGGCCGGGCATGACGAAGTTCTGGAGGTTGTCCTTGAGCTTGCCGGTCTTGTCGTTCTTGGGGTCGGCGGCCGTCGCGCCTTCCCAGGCGGCGGCGAAGATCATGGCGGACTTGCCCTGGCCGTAGACGATGTACCGGTCGGACTCGTCCTTGGTCTTGTCGCCGTGCATGTACTTGTCGATGACCGTCTTGAACTCGTTGAGGCCCTTGAGGGACTCGGGCGAGGAGAGGTTGGCCTTCCACTGGCCGCCCTCCTGCTTGGCGATGGAGCCGCCGGCGTCGTAGACGAAGGACATGGCCGCGTACCAGTCGCGCGTGGGCTGGTACCAGGCGCTGAACCCGCTGCCCTCCTTCTTCTGGATCTTGTCCAGGTCGGCGGTCAGCTCCTGGTACGTCTTCGGGGGCGTCTTGACGCCGACCGAAGCGGCGATGTCCTTGCGCCAGTTGGCGACGCGGCCGCCGGCGTAGTACGGGACTCCGTACGTCTTGCCGTCGTACGTCACGGAGGCCTTCAGGCCGTCCAGCCACTGGGCGGAGTTGTCGAACTTCGCCGGGTCCACGGGGGCGAAGGCGCCCTTGACCATGTAGCCGAGCATCTCGGTGTTGCCCATCTCGACCACGTCGGGTGCCTTGTCGGTGGCGAGGACGGCGTCGAGCTTGGTGTTCTTGTCGGGCCAGCCGTAGTACTCGTGCTTGATCTTCAGGCCCGGGTGCTTCTTCAGCACCGCGTCGTCGGCGGCCTTCACCAGCGCCGGCCAGTTGTTCTGGGCGTCGACCGTCAGCCAGACGGTGAGCTCCTTGGCGTCCGCCCCCGAACTCGACCCGGAGTTGCCGCCCCCGCACGCCGCGACGGAGACCATCATGCCCGCGATACCGATCGCGACTGTCAGTTTGCGCTTCACGCCATCCTCCTCAGGGATGCCACAAACCCCCCTTGTCCCCGCGGCGTGACGACGCGCACCGCCCGTGGGGCCGGGACCTGGACCAATGGTGTAGACCAGTACGGGGAGCTTGGCTCAGACCAATAGGCCCGTCAAGGGCGTTCGGGCCGCTCAGAGCGTTCGTTATGCGACCTACATATGAAAGGACCTTTAAGTAATAACCCAGCAAAACGGGCACCCGGATGGAGGCGGCCGCGACTGGACCACTTCGACAGGGTGGACTAGACCAGAGGGGGTGCCGACGGTATACAGAGGGGATCCCCGTCCGTGGAACGGGGATCACGGAGCGTGGGGCTCTGCTCCCCATGCAGCCGTGCCACGATGTGAGCCGTGGCCGACGGACCGTCGGTCGCTTCGGCATCCGGAGCCGGGAAGGCAGAGCATGAGCACCGACGTCAGCAGTGCGGAGAGCGAGGGCGGGGCGACCGTCCGCACCGCGCGCGTGCCCAAGTACTACCGTCTGAAGAAGCATCTGCTCGACATGACGGAGACGCTGCCGCCGGGGACACCGGTGCCGCCCGAACGCACGCTGGCCGCGGAGTTCGACACCTCCCGCACGACGGTGCGCCAGGCGCTGCAGGAACTGGTCGTCGAGGGGCGGCTCGAGCGCATCCAGGGCAAGGGCACGTTCGTCGCCAAGCCGAAGGTGTCCCAGGCGCTGCAACTGACCTCTTACACGGAGGACATGCGCGCGCAGGGCCTCGAACCGACCTCGCAGCTGCTGGACATCGGCTACGTCACGGCCGACGACACGCTCGCCGGGCTGCTCGACATCTCCGCCGGCGGCCGCGTGCTGCGCATCGAGCGGCTGCGGCTGGCGAGCGGCGAGCCGATGGCGATCGAGACGACGCACCTGTCCGCCAAGCGCTTTCCGGCGCTGCGCCGGTCGCTGGTGAAGTACACCTCCCTCTACACGGCGCTCGCGGAGGTGTACGACGTCCATCTCGCGGAGGCCGAGGAGACCATCGAGACCTCGCTGGCCACCCCGCGCGAGGCGGGTCTGCTCGGCACGGACGTGGGCCTGCCGATGCTGATGCTCTCCCGCCACTCACTGGATCGCGAGGGCAAGCCGGTGGAGTGGGTGCGGTCCGTCTACCGCGGGGACCGCTACAAGTTCGTGGCCCGGCTGAAGCGGCCCGCGGAGTGAACCCGTAGCGCTGTGCGGGCCTGCTCAGGACCGATATTCGGACGAGGGCTTCCGCTTTCCTGACGAGGTCACCTACATTGCCTGCGCATTACACAGGCACACAGGTGACCAGTGAGGGGACGGAGCCGCATGTCCGATCAGCCAGATGCAGCCAGAGCGGCGGTGGTGACGCCGGTACGCGTCGTCATCGCCCTCTGCCTCGTAGCACCCTTCGTCGCGATGCTGTGGGTCGGCTCGTACGCCAAGACGGACCCGACGTTCATCGGCATCCCGTTCTTCTACTGGTACCAGATGCTGTGGGTGCTCATCTCCACGGCGCTGACGATGTTCGCGTACAAGCTGTGGCAGCGTGACCAGCGCTCCCGCGCGGGCCAGAAGGGGGGTGCGTCGCAGTGAAGGACGGCGTGAACGGCGTCGCGCTCGGCGTCTTCATCTTCTTCTTCCTGGCCGTCACCGTCATGGGCTTCCTGGCGGCGCGCTGGCGCAGGGCCGAGAACGAGCACAGTCTCGACGAATGGGGGCTCGGCGGCCGGTCCTTCGGCACCTGGATCACCTGGTTCCTGCTGGGCGGAGACCTGTACACGGCCTACACGTTCGTGGCCGTGCCGGCGGCGATCTACGCGGCGGGCGCCTCGGGCTTCTTCGCGGTGCCCTACACCATCCTCGTGTACCCGCTGATCTTCACCTTCCTGCCGCGCCTGTGGTCCGTCTCGCACCGGCACGGGTACGTCACCACCTCGGACTTCGTGCGCGGCCGGTTCGGTTCGAAGGGCCTTTCGCTGGCGGTGGCGCTCACCGGCATCCTGGCGACGATGCCGTACATCGCGCTGCAACTGGTGGGCATCCAGGCCGTGCTTGACGTGATGGGCGTGGGCGGCGGCGAGAACACCAACTGGTTCGTGAAGGACCTGCCGCTGCTGATCGCCTTCGGTGTCCTGGCCGCGTACACGTACTCGTCGGGGCTGAGGGCGCCCGCGCTGATCGCGTTCGTGAAGGACGCGCTGATCTACATCGTCATCGCGGTCGCGATCATCTACATCCCGATCAAGCTGGGCGGCTTCGACGACGTCTTCGCGAAGGCGGGTCACGCGTTCGCGCAGGTCAACCCGGTGACCGGCAAGCCGCGCGGCGCGCTGGCTCCGGCCGAGGCGACCCAGTGGACGTACGGGACGCTGGCACTCGGATCGGCGCTCGCGCTGTTCATGTACCCGCACTCGATCACCGCGACGCTGTCCTCACGCAGCCGTGAGGTGATCCGCCGCAACACCACGATCCTGCCGCTGTACTCGCTGATGCTGGGCCTGCTGGCGCTGCTCGGCTTCATGGCGATCGCCGCGGGCGTGAAGGTGAAGAACGGGCAGCTGGCGATTCCGCAGCTGTTCGAGGACATGTTCCCGGACTGGTTCACGGGCGTGGCCTTCGCGGCGATCGGCATCGGCGCTCTGGTGCCCGCGGCGATCATGTCGATCGCCGCCGCGAACCTCTTCACGCGCAACATCTACAAGGACTTCATCAAGCCGAACGCCACGGCCAAGGAGGAGACCCGGGTCTCCAAGATCGTGTCGCTGCTGGTGAAGGTGGGCGCGCTCGTCTTCGTCCTGACGATGGACAAGACCGTCGCCATCAACTTCCAGCTGCTGGGCGGCATCTGGATCCTGCAGACCTTCCCCGCTCTGGTCGGCGGCCTGTTCACGCGCTGGTTCCACCGCTGGGCGCTGCTGGCGGGCTGGGCGGTGGGCATGGTCTACGGCACGGTCGCCGCATACGACGTCGCTTCCCCGACCAACCCGGCCCAGAAGCACTTCGGCGGGTCCAACGCGATGATCCCGGGCATCGGCGAGATGGGCTACATCGGCCTCACGGCCTTCGTCCTGAACGTGGCGGTGGCGGTGGTCCTGACCTTCGCCCTGAGGGCGTTCAAGGCCCCCGAGGGCATCGACGAGACGAAGCCGGAGGACTACACGGCGGACGCGGGCGACCCGGGGGTGCAGGTGGAGCTGCCGCCGGCCACGGCGGGCGCCTCGCACTGAGTCCACGTCGCACGCGGGTCAGCGGGCCGTCGGAGGAAATCCGGCGGCCCGTTGTCGTACCCGTCCGGCACACTCGGCCCATGGACTTCACCATCCGGCGGGCGGCCCGGGACGAGTACGACACGCTCGGCGAGATCACCGCCCGGGCCTACCTCCGGGACGGCCTGCTCGACTTCGGCGAGAGCGACGCCTACCTCGGCGAACTGAAGGACGTGGCACGGCGGGCGGCCGCGGCAGAGGTACTGGTGGCGGTGGCGGACGGGAGTGTGCTCGGCGGCGTCACCTTCGTACCGGCCGGCGGCCCCATGGCCGACATCGCCGGACCGGGGGAGGCCGAGATACGGATGCTCGCGGTGGCGCACGCCGCGCGCGGCCGGGGCGTCGGGGAGGCCCTCGTCCGGGCCTGCGTCGACCGCGCGCGGGCCACGGACGGCTGTGTACGGATCGTCCTGTCGACCCAGTCCACCATGCGCACCGCCCACCGCATCTACAAACGTCTGGGCTTCGTCCGTACACCCGAGCGGGACTGGAATCCTCTCCCCGATCTCGACGACATCACTCTGCTCACCTACGAGTTGGCACTCTGACAACGCTGCGACACAACATCTGGGGGTGGCGCCGCGACCCGGCACAAGATGTATGCTCATGCTCGCTGTCGCCGCAGGGGAATCCGGTGCGAATCCGGAACTGTCCCGCAACGGTGTACTCGTACACGTATGCCCGCATACCGTCGTACGAGCGTCAGTCCGAGGACCTGCCGACAGTGCGCCCGGCCGTCCGGTCCGGGTGCCTGACGTCCGGGCCTCGTGGAATGGGCCGGTGGACGCGACGCCGCGTGCGCTCGTGAGCTGCCCCCTGCCCTCCACCGGGCCCCCTGCCGAGCGAGGGAGAGCCCCACGTGACCATCGCGCCAGCCGATCCGGCTTCAGCCGCGGGCGTAGAAACCGACGGTCCCGGTGCCGCGCTGCTGCGGACCCTGACCGAGCTCACCGCCGACCTCCCCGACGCCGACCCCGGCCGGGTGGCCGCCGCCGCGCTGCGCGGCCGGTCCGCCCGCGCCGACGAGGCCGAGCTGCGCGAGCTGGCCACGGAGGCGGCCGCCGGCCTCATCTCCGAGGACCCCGCCTACTCGAAGCTGGCCGCCCGCCTGCTGACCATCGGCATCCGCGCCGAGGCCGCCTCCCAGGGCGTCACGTCGTTCACCGGGTCCATCGCCGTCGGCCACCGGGAAGGGCTCATCGCGGACCGCACCGCCGCGTTCGTACGCCTGCACGCCGACCGTCTCGACGCCCTCGTCGACGGGGACGCCGACGACCGCTTCGGCTACTTCGGCCTGCGCACCCTGCACAGCCGCTACCTCCTGCGGCACCCGATCACCCGCAAGGTCATCGAGACGCCCCAGCACTTCATGCTCCGCGTCGCCTCCGGCCTCGCCGAGGACGACAGCCCCCGGTCCGTGGACGAAGTCGCCGCGCTGTACGGGCTCATGAGCCGCCTCGACTACCTCCCCTCCTCCCCCACCCTCTTCAACTCCGGTACCCGGCACCCCCAGATGTCGTCCTGCTACCTCCTCGACTCCCCGAAGGACGAGCTGGACTCCCTCTACGAGCGCTACCACCAGGTCGCCCGCCTCTCCAAGCACGCCGGCGGGATCGGCATCGCCTTCTCCCGCATCCGCTCCCGCGGCTCCCTGATCCGCGGCACCAACGGACACTCCAACGGGATCGTGCCGTTCCTGAAGACCCTCGACGCCTCGGTCGCCGCCGTGAACCAGGGCGGCCGGCGCAAGGGTGCCGCCGCCGTCTACCTGGAGACCTGGCACTCGGACATCGAGGAGTTCCTGGAGCTGCGGGACAACACCGGCGAGGACGCCCGCCGCACCCACAACCTGAACCTGGCCCACTGGATCCCGGACGAGTTCATGCGCCGGGTCGACGCCGACGGGCAGTGGTCGCTGTTCTCCCCCTCGGACGTGCCCGAGCTGGTCGACCTGTGGGGCGAGGAGTTCGACGCCGCCTACCGCAGGGCCGAGGCGGCGGGACTCGCCAGGAAGACGATCCCCGCCCGGGACCTGTACGGCCGCATGATGCGCACCCTCGCGCAGACCGGCAACGGCTGGATGACCTTCAAGGACGCCGCCAACCGCACCGCCAACCAGACGGCCGAGCCGGGCCACGTCATCCACTCCTCCAACCTCTGCACGGAGATCCTGGAGGTCACGGACGACGGGGAGACCGCGGTCTGCAACCTCGGGTCCGTCAACCTCGGCGCGTTCGCGGCCGACGGCGACATGGACTGGGAGCGGCTGGACGCCGCCGTCCGCACCGCCGTCACCTTCCTCGACCGCGTCGTGGACATCAACTTCTACCCGACCGAGCAGGCGGCCCGCTCCAACGCCAAGTGGCGTCCCGTCGGCCTCGGCGTGATGGGCCTGCAGGACGTCTTCTTCAAGCTCCGGCTGCCCTTCGACTCCCCCGGGGCCAAGGCCCTGTCCACGCGGATCGCCGAGCGCATCATGCTCGCCGCGTACGAGGCCTCCGCGGACCTCGCCGAGCGCCCCCAAGCACCTACGACAAGCTCCGGTGCAGGGGGGACCCCCATCGGCCCGTTGCCGGCCTGGGAGAAGACCCGCACGGCCCGCGGTGTGCTGCACCCGGACCACTACGGCGTCGAGTTCACCTGGCCGGAGCGCTGGGCGGCACTGCGGGAGCGGATCGCGTCGGTCGGCATGCGCAACTCGCTGCTGCTGGCCATCGCCCCCACCGCCACCATCGCCTCGATCGCCGGCGCGTACGAGTGCATCGAGCCGCAGGTCTCCAACCTGTTCAAGCGCGAGACACTGTCCGGGGAGTTCCTGCAGGTCAACTCCTACCTGGTGAAGGACCTGAAGGAGCTGGGCGTGTGGGACGCCCGGACCCGTGAGGCGCTGCGCGAATCGAACGGCTCGGTGCAGGACTTCGCCTGGATCCCGGCCGACGTACGGGCGCTGTACCGCACGGCCTGGGAGATCCCGCAGCGCGGCCTGATCGACATGGCCGCCGCGCGCACCCCGTTCCTGGACCAGGCCCAGTCGCTGAACCTGTTCATGGAGACGCCGACCATCGGCAAGCTCTCCTCGATGTACGCGTACGCCTGGAAGCAGGGCCTGAAGACGACGTACTACCTGCGCTCCCGCCCGGCGACCCGTATCGCCCGCGCCGCCCAGGGCCGGGCGCAGGCCCGGAAGACCGTCCCCGTCCAGCAGGTCGCCGACCCCGACGCGGTCGCCTGCTCCCTTGAGAACCCCGAGTCCTGCGAGGCCTGCCAGTAATGACCAGCACCACCCGTAACACCAACCTCCTCGACCCGGGCTTCGAGCTGACCCTGCGCCCCATGCGCTACCCCGACTTCTACGAGCGCTACCGGGACGCCATCAAGAACACCTGGACCGTGGAGGAGGTCGATCTCCACTCGGACGTCGCCGACCTCGCCAAGCTCACCCCGGGCGAGCAGCACCTGATCGGCCGCCTCGTGGCCTTCTTCGCGACGGGCGACTCGATCGTCGCGAACAACCTGGTGCTGACCCTCTACAAACACATCAACTCCCCCGAGGCCCGGCTCTACCTCAGCCGACAGCTCTTCGAGGAGGCCGTCCACGTCCAGTTCTACCTGACGCTCCTGGACACCTACCTTCCGGACCCGGACGACCGGGCGGCGGCCTTCGCGGCCGTGGAGAACATCCCTTCCATCCGCGAGAAGGCCGAGTTCTGCTTCAGGTGGATGGACTCCGTGGAGGAGATCGACCGCCTGGAGACCAGGGCCGACCGCCGGCGCTTCCTGCTCAACCTGATCTGCTTCGCCGCCTGCATCGAGGGACTGTTCTTCTACGGCGCCTTCGCGTACGTCTACTGGTTCCGCAGCCGGGGCCTGCTGCACGGCCTGGCCACCGGCACCAACTGGGTGTTCCGCGACGAGACGATGCACATGTCGTTCGCCTTCGACGTCGTGGACACCGTCCGCAAGGAGGAGCCGGACCTCTTCGACGACGAGCTCCAGCGGCAGGTCACCGACATGCTGCGGGAGGCCGTCGAGGCCGAGCTGCAGTTCGCCCGCGACCTGTGCGGTGACGGCCTCCCGGGCATGAACACCGACTCGATGCGGCAGTACCTGGAGTGCGTCGCCGACCAACGCCTCGCCCGCCTCGGCTTCGCCCCGGTGTACGGCTCGGAGAACCCCTTCGCCTTCATGGAGCTGCAGGGCGTTCAGGAGCTGACCAACTTCTTCGAGCGGCGTCCCTCGGCGTACCAGGTCGCGGTGGAGGGCACCGTCGACCTGGACGAGGACTTCTGAGCCTGAGCCGCCTCCAACTGGCGGTCGATCCGGCGCTCGTGGAAGTGCCCCACGAGCGCCGGACCAGCCAGGAGGACGAAGAGAGCCAGCACGACCGCGTATTCCATGAGTTCCTTCATACGAGTAAGCATCATGCTCGCTGAACACTCATGACAGTGGCAGGACTGTCGCGCACCCTCGAATTACTGCCACTTCCCGGGCACACTGCGGACATGCTGAAGAACGTGGTCGCCGTCCTCCTCGACGGCGTGCATCCCTTCGAACTCGGCGTCGTCTGCGAGGTGTTCGGCATCGACCGCAGCGACGAGGGACTTCCCGTCTACGACTTCGCCGTCGCCTCCGCGGAGGGGCCCGTGCTCGGCACCCACTGCGGGTTCACCGTGTCCACGCCGTACGGACTGGAGCGGCTGGAGGAGGCCGACCTCATCGCCGTACCGGCCGGGAACGCCTACGCGGCCCGCACCTACCCGCCCGAGCTGCTGGACGCCCTGCGCCGGGCCGCCGAGCGCGGCACCCGGGTGCTCAGCGTGTGTTCCGGTGTCTTCGTGCTGGGCGCGGCGGGGCTGCTCGACGGGCGCCGTTGCGCGGTGCACTGGCGGCACGCGGAGGAGCTGGCCCGGCGGTATCCCCGGGCGGTCGTCGAGCCGGACGTGCTGTACGTGGACGAGGACCCGGTGATCACATCGGCGGGCACGGCCGCCGGAATCGACGCCTGCCTGCACATCGTGCGCAAGGAGCAGGGCCCGGAGGTCGCCAACGGGATCGCCCGGCGCATGGTGGTGCCGCCGCACCGCGACGGCGGCCAGGCCCAGTACATCGAGCGGCCCCTGCCGCGGTCGCGGTGCGACACGGTCGCCGAGGTGCTGGTGTGGATGGAGCGCCACCTCGATCAGGAGGTGACCGTGGAGCAGCTCGCCGCCCGCGCCCACATGTCTCCGCGCACCTTCGCCCGGCGCTTCCAGCAGGAGACCGGAACCACCCCGTACCGATGGCTCCTGCGTCAACGGGTGCTGCTGGCACAGGAGTTGCTGGAGCGCACCGACGAGACGGTGGACGCGATCGCCGACCGCACCGGCTTCGGCACGGCGGCGGCCCTGCGCCACCAGTTCGTGCGTGCCCTGGGCACGACGCCGAACGCGTACCGGCGCACGTTCAGGGGCCCACGGGCCGCCTGAACGTGCGTCCGGTGCGGGTGGTCACCGGGGCAGGGCCCTCAGCAGCAGGCGGCGTGGGCGCAGCGTGATGCCGATGCGGGGCCCGGGCTCGGACCCGGGGGCGTGTTCGAAGCGGTAGGCGGAGGCCATCGCCGCGGTGAGGAGCGTGAGTTCGGCCATCGAGAAGTGGTCGCCCGGGCACTTCCGGTTGCCGACGCCGAAGGGGGTCATCGCGTACTTGGGGACCTCCTTGGCCCGCTCGGGGAGCCAGCGGTCGGGGTCGAACTCGAGGTGCCGCCGGTAGGACCGCGGATCCCGCTGGATCGCGTACGGGCTGTAGACGACGTCGGCCCCGGCCGGAATGCGGTACCCGCCGAGCTCCGTGTCGGCGACCGCCCGACGCGTCAGTATCCATACGGCGGGATGCAAACGCATCGTCTCGAGGATGACGTGCGCGGTGTACGTCAGTTTCCGGACGTCCTCGAATGCGACCGGCCGGTCCCCCACGACGGTTTTCACCTCGTCACGGATCTTGTCGCCCTGAGCCGGACGCTCGGCGAGGACCTTCAGGAGCGACATGATCATGGAGCCGACGGTTTCGCTGCCGGCGGTGATGATGGCGACGACCTGATCGTGGATCTCCTGTTCCCCGATGGCCTCGCCATTATCGTCCTTCGCTTCCAGCAAAGCCGTCAGCAAATCGTCCGGCTTTTGACCGGAGGCCCGGCGGTCGGCCACGATCTCGTCGACCAGGAGATGCAGATCGGCCAATGCCCGGTTGAATTCGCGGTTGGCGGGCAGCGGCAGACGATAAAGCGGGCCCAGGGGCAGGACCATGCGCTGGTACATACCGCTGAACAGGGTGGCGAGGGCGGCGCAGATCCGCTCGGCCCGGGCGTCCATGTAACCGCCGCGCATCAGGCAGCGGGTGGCGACGCGGACGGCGACGCGGAAGGCCTCTGTGGTGACGTCGAGGTCCGCGCCGGAGCGCCAGCGTTCCACGAGCGCGTGGGCCTCCTCGGCCATGATCGGGCCGTAGGCGGGGATGGCCTCGAGCCGGAAGGCGGGCTGGATGGCCCGCCGCTGGCGCCTGTGCAGCGGCCCGTTGCTGGTGGCCACGCCCTGCTTGCCGAGCAGGTCCTCGAGGGACTCCCACAGCGCCCCGCCGATCTGGAAGTCGGTGCTGAGGGCGAGGGCGCCGGCGAGTTCCGGGCTGGAGACCGCGTACAGGGTCTTGGGGCCGAGCCTGAGCCGTACGACGTCGCCGTCGTCGCGCAGCCGGGACAGGAAGCCGAGCGGATCGCGGGCCAGTTTCCAGCCGTGTCCCAGGCCGGGGACGCCGCCCGCGGCGAGCGGCGGAACACGCGACTCCATGGGTGCCCGGGGCCTGACCGATTCCAGGGTCATTTCTCACCTGCCGCTTCGTTGTCGACGTACGGGGGTGTCGACCGGTCGTCCCAGTTGTCGACCCTGTACCGGCCGGACTCGTGATGGAACCAGTACACGGTGCTGAACCAGTTCCTCATGTTCGCGACGATCGCCCTGACCGCGATGCCGAGTTCCTTTCCCCGCACTGTTCCGTCCGTGAGGGTGTCGGCGAACCGAAGTGCCGCCTTTTCGGCGGCGACGAAATCGGTGACGCATTGTTCGATCCGCCGCCGCATTTCTCTGACGGCTTCTTCGAGCGTCAGTCCCTCATGCTGGATGAGACTGATTCCGAGGTTGTGGACCTCGTCCCCCGCGATTTCCTTGGGGAGCGAACAGAGGTCGTTGTACCAGGCGGCGAATTCCTGGCTCAGCAGCGCCGCCCGCCGGTATGCGGGGTGTTTCCTGACGTGTTCCGGGAGTTCACACTCGGCACTCAGCTCCAGCAGGTCCGTCCAGATCCAGTGTGCGAAGGTGAGCCGGCGGAGTTCGAGGTAGGCGTCCACCGTGGGGACGCGTCCCAGGATGCGGTTGCGGAACTCCCGGTCGTACGCCTCGATCACCGCGTGGAAGTGCCGGGCGAAGCGGGCGTTCCACGTGGGGCCGAGGAACGAGTACAACCGCAGCACGCTGTCCGCGAAACCGGCGACCAGGGGATCCTGGTGGTGCAGATGGTCCCCGGGGGAGTCCAGTGCCGCGTGCAGCCCGGACCTCAGCCTGCCCCAGGCGGCGGAGCGGCGGTGCACGACGTCCCGGTCGTGGCGGTCGTCCCAGACGAAGAACCAGGCGCTGTAGTCGGCGATGGCCTGCAGGACCTCGTCCGGGGCGCCGAGGTAGTAGCCCGCCATGAGGTCGGTGTAGCACAGTCCGTCGGCATATTCCTCGACCTTGTCCGCCGGCATGAGCCGCTTTTCCAGCAGCCAGGAACGTGTCTTCTCCTGCAGGCGGGGCCAATACGGGTGCAGTCGACGGGGAAACGCGGCCTCGACCACCGGCAGTCGGAGCGCCGGTGGAACCGCGACCGCGGTCGCCGTCGGTGAAGTGCTGTGTGGGAAAGCTGGCACGAACAAACCCCTCTCAGCGGCCGGTTGACGCCGCGCCCCCTCCGTCGTGCCGGGCGCACCGCCGTCGCGTTGTCCCGCGCATTCCATTCAGCACCACAACTGACCGACATGGGAACGGATTTGCTCTACCCATCCCGTACAGTGCCGAGATTCTCCCCTTCCATGACTGATTCCGGATCAGTTCATGCGTACAAGGGATCGAATGTGCGACGCACACATGAACGCGTCACCTACGTGAACGGCGCCGGGGGGGGGGGGGGGGGGGGGGGGGGGGGGAGGGGGGGGGGGGGGGGGGGGGAGGGGCGGTTGTTTGTCCCCCCCGAGGGGCGGGGGCGTGTTTTCTTTCCCCTT
>NZ_JBVHTR010000018.1:16508-92123 GCF_055565775.1 Streptomyces sp. NPDC028331
CTCCTTTCTTGCTTACCGCGCCCTCCACCCCCCCCCCCCCCCCCCCCCCCCCCCCCCCCCCCCCACCCCCCCCCCCCCCCCCCCCCCCCCCCCCCCCCCCGAGGAGGAGAGGGGGTGCGGCGACGGCTCAGTCGTTGGCCACCACGGGGTAGCGGGGCTCGTTCTCGGCCATCTGCCGCAGGGCGTCCTTGCGTTCGCGCTTGGAGAGCCGGTCGATGTAGAGGTAGCCGTACAGATGGTCCGTCTCGTGCTGCAAACACCGAGCGAAGTAGCCGGTGCCGCGGACCCTGATCGGGTTGCCCTTCTCGTCCTGCCCGGTGACCTCGGCGTAGTCGGGGCGGGCGAGCTGCGCGTAGGCGCCCGGCACGGACAGGCAGCCCTCGTTGCTGTCGTCCAGGCGGCGCTTGTCGGCGGGCAGCTCGACGAGCTCGGGGTTGCAGACCACGCCCACGTGGCGCACGCCCTCGTCGTCCTGGCAGTCGTACACGAAGACCTTCAGGTCGACACCGATCTGGTTGGCGGCCAGGCCCACACCCTCCGCGGTGCGCTGGCTGGCGAACATGTCCGCGACCAGTTGCTCGAGCTCCTCGCCGAACTCGGTGACGTCCTTGCACTCCTTGTGCAGCACCGGGTTCCCGACGACCGTGATGGGCCGCGAGGTGCCGCGCTCGCGCCAGGCCGTCTCGCGCTCCTCGCAGTCCTCCGTGTCGACGACATAGCCCTCGTCGTCGACGGGGAGCACGCCCGCGTGCTGCTGATCGGTGTCCTGCTGCGCCATGACCGACGTACGCCTTCCTGCAACCATGAGAATTCTGCGAGTACAGCCTACGGGGCGCGGTCGGGTGACCTCCCCGTGATCCACCGGTGGGGGCGCGGTCAGCACACCTCTTCGAGGTCCCGCCAGTCCCGGGAATCAGGACTGTCCGCGACCCATCCGTCCAGCAGCCCCCGGACCAGCGACGCCGGCGCCGCCACTCCGCACTCCCGCTCGGGCACCCAGAGCTGCCCGTCCGTGCGGTGCCCCAGCGGCCCCGGGTGGCCGGGCTCGCTGTGGTCGTGCGGGTCGAGGTGCTCGCCGTCGCCCTCGTCGGCCGGCATCCGGGACTCGGAGCACGTACGGCACAGCAGCCGCACCGAAGAGGACCAGTCCTCGGCGGCGAACCCAGCGTCGGCGGCGAGCTGCTCCAGCGCGTCCCGGTCGGCCTCGGTGGCGGCTTCCAGCAGGACCACCCAGGTGGGCACCGGAGAGGGCGCCCACAGCTCGATCTCGTCGAACACCGGGTAGGTGTGCCCGGTGGCCGTCGTCCGCTCCCCGTGCGGCACTCCGTCGTGGAGCACGACCTCGCCCCAGCGGCGCCCGGAGGACGGCAGCGGGATGGAGAGCACCTCGATGCGGGCGGGGTCCAGCCGGCGGCCCCAGACCACCTCGGCCTCGCCCTCCGGCGACAGCCGCACGGCGGCGCTGCCCAGCTCCATCCCGACGGGCTCCGAGGAGACCGCGGCACCCCCCGGCACCTTCAGCCCGTACGCCTGCCAGGCGCGGCGGGCCAGGGGCCAGTCCTGCAGGGCGGTGGCGGCGATGCCCACGTTCCACCAGTCGGGCGCCCCGGTCTCCTTCTCCAGCAGCGCCACCGCGCGCAGCCCGGCGGTACGGGCCTGCTCCCAGTCGTGGCGGAACTTGTGCAGCAGCGCCAGGTTGAACCAGGACTCCGAAAGCCAGGGTTCCAGGTCCGCGGCACGGGTCAGCAGCGCGCCCGCGTCCTCGTACCGGCCGTCGCCGATCAGGGTGAACGCACGGTCGGTGGCCTGCCGCCAGGAGGCGGAGGGCCGGTGCCGTCCCTTCCCGAAGATCCTCACGATTCCGCCTGCCAGTCCCTTGCGATTCCCGCCTGCCGGATTCCTGCCGTCTGCGGGGGCCACGGACCGAGCTGTGCCCCCGAACACCCTCTCCTCGCATCCAACCACGTACGGCCGGACGGACGCTCATTACCCATGGGTTACCCCACCACGGGGGCCCTCAGACCGCCCGCCCGTGCCCCGCCACCACCCTTGTCAGAGGCTCCCCCAGAGCTGAACGCCTGGGGGGACCCCCACCGCGCCACCCCTTTGATGCAGCACTCGTGCGAGTGACTCCACGACGTCCGGCTGGTAGTCGCGGGCGCAGGCGAGCCGCAGCCGCTCCAGTGCGCTGAGCGGCCCCCCAAGTCCCGCCTCTTCCCTCGCCATCTCCTCGTATGCGTTGACCGCACGGACGATTCTGGCGCTGACCGGCTGTTCCCGGTAGGGGTCGGCCTGCCGTTCCACGACGACGGCGACCTCGGCGTCCACGCCGGTCTGGCGGACCACGGCGCCTCCGAGCAGCGCGATGCGCCGCTGCTCCTCGGCGGGCAGCCGGGCGGTGGCGCCGGCGGGCACCGGGTCGATCAGGCTGAGCTGCCCGATGTCGTGCATGAGGGCCGCGTACTCCAGGACGGTCAGCTCGGGCTCGGTGAGGCCCATCTCACGGCCGACGGCCCGGCTGAGCTCGGCCACCCGGCGGGCGTGCCCGGCGGGCGTGTACCCGGCGATCTCGGTGGCACGGGCCAGGGAGGCGATGGTCTGCCGGTAGGTGGTGCGCACGGCCGCGTACCGCCGGTAGGAGAGCTGGGTGAGCAGCAGCGGCAGCGAGAAGACGGGCAGCGCCCACAGGCCGACGACCGCGACGGCCAGGGACATCACGGCTCCTGTCGCGCACACGGCGGAGCCGATGCCGCGCCTGCCGCGCAACTCGTCCCGCAGCAGGGGCCCGAAGGGCCAGCGGGTCCGGCAGTGCGCGAGCGCGGCGGCGAGCACGGCGTCGCAGAGGGTGGTCAGGACGAGCAGGGCGACGACGATCAGCGCGTAGACGGGTCCGCTCCAGTGGTGCGGACCGCCGTGGTGGTAGAGGGGCTGGAAGCAGACGGCCGCGAAGCCGACGGTGAGCAGGCGGCGGGTCAGGTGGTCGGTGGTGGGGCCGCGCCCGCGGGCCACGTGCGGGACGCAGCCGGCCAGGGACGCCGCGAGCACCACCGCGACGACCTGGGGCACACCGTGGTGGGTGGGCCGGCCCGCGTTCTCCCCGAGCAGGGCGTAGGCGAGCGCCCCGGCCGCCCCGAGAGGTGCGGGCTCCCGCTCGCCGCTGCCGCTCCACCGGCCGAGCTCCCCCACGCCGACGAGCACCCCGAAGGCGAGGGCGGCACCGGGTGCGTCCAGGCCGTGCCAGAGGGTGCGGGCGAGACAGCCGGCGGCGAGGAGCCCGGCCGCCGCGTGGGCGAGGACCAGGGGCGGGCGGACGGAGGTCATGCACCGCCCCCACCGTGGGTCCGCCCGGCCGGCCGGACCGCCGCCGGCAGGGCGGGAGGCGGCACGTTTCCGCGCCCCCGGCCGTCACGGGCCCCGTCCCGCCGTTCCTCGTCCGCGGTCACCACCGGGTGCCAGCCGTGCTCTTCCAGGGCCCGGACCAGCGCCCGCACCATCGCCGGGTCGAACTGCGACCCGGCGCACCGCTGGAGCTCGTCCAGGGCCGCGGCGACGGGACGGGCCCGCCGGTAGGAGCGGGTGGAGGTCATGGCGTCGAAGGCGTCGGCGACGGCGACCACGCGGGCGCACTCGGGGATCCGGTCGCCCGTCAGCCCGTACGGATACCCGCTGCCGTCGAGGCGTTCGTGGTGGTGGAGGATCGCGGACCGCGCCTCGTCGAGGAACCCGATGCCGCGGACCATCTCGTGGCCGTACTCCGGGTGCAGTTCGATGACCCGCCGCTCCTCGGGCGTGAGCGGTCCGTCCTTGCGCAGCAGACGGGTGGGCACGCCGAGCTTGCCCACGTCGTGCAGGATCCCGGCGAAACGCAGCACCTCGACCCGTTCGTCCTCCATGCCGAGTTCGCGGGCGATCATCATCGAGGCCTGTCCGACCCGTTCGCTGTGCCCGCGGGTGTAGCCGTCCTTGATGTCCACGGCCTGGACCAGCGCCCGGATCGTGGCCTGGTGAGCCGCCCGCTCCCGGTGGTACTGGGCGAACACCCAGCAGGAGACGTACATGGGCAGCAGCACGAGCAGCGCCGCGACCGGCCCGTACGGGCTGCGCCACAGCACGGCCATCATCAGTCCGGCCAGGCCGTGCACGGCCACGGGCGCGAGGCAGCGCGGAAACAGCCCGCGCCAGGCGGTGTGCGCCGGTACGCCCTCGGCGAGCGCCAGGATGCCACCGTCGAGGGCGGTGAGCGCCAGGCAGAAGGCCACCACGGCGGCGCCCGCGGGCAGGAGCGCGTACGGGAAGCGGGGGCCGACGACCGCGTCGTGGCCGCCGAGCCACCAGTGCACGCGGGAGGCCGCCCAGACGGCCAGGGCGAGCTGTGCGGCCCGCCAGGTCCGGCGCAGCCAGGCCGGCCGCCCGTCGACGCGGGCGAGCAGGGCGCCCGGCAGCGGGACGAGCGCGGCGGCCGGGGGCGGCAGCAGGAACGCCCCGGCGAGCAGCACGGGGAAGAAGGTGCCCATGCCGTCGGGTGCGCGGCGGCCCAGGAGGGAGCACCGGGGGGCCTGCTCGCAGGCGGCGTAGAGCGCGGCGAGCAGGGCCGCCACCCACCAGGGGACCGGGAGCTCCGGCACGGGAGCCACGCAGAACAGGGCGGCCAGGACGGCACACCCGACGTACACGCAGCCCCATGGCCGTACCGGTCCCACGACGCACCTCCCGCCGAACCGGCGCCCGGACCCGGAACCGGGCGGGCCCGGTCATGCCCCATTCAGGCTCGGGAGCCTAGAGGGGCAGGTGGCAGACCGGGGTGGCATTGGGCGAATCCATGGGCTTGCGACCCGCGGATTAGCACGTTCGGGTGATGAACTGTCGAGGATTGACCGAGCGTCCCGAACTGGAGTTCAGGACTCCTGGGGTGTCGCGGTCACATCGTGCTCGGGGACCGTCTGACCGGAGCGGATCAGCTCGATCCGGCTCATGACCTTCGCCCGCAGGTCCGTCGGCACGTCGTCGTGGCCGCAGCACCGCTTGACCAGCTTCTTCACGGCCTGCTCCAGCCCGTACTTCTCCAGGCAGGGGGAGCACTCCTTGAAGTGCTGCTGGAACTTGGTGCGGTCGACGTCCGGCATCTCACTGTCGAGGAACTCGTAGAGATGGTCCAGGACCTCACTGCAGTCCGTCTCGTGCGGCTCTCCGCAGCTCATGAGCCCGAGCCTTTCTCGTTCGACTCTCCGGCGCCGGCCGGGACCAGTCCGCGCTCGCGGGCGTAGTCCTCGAGCATGCCGCGCAGTTGACGACGGCCCCGGTGCAGCCGGGACATCACCGTGCCGATGGGTGTCCCCATGATGTCGGCGATCTCCTTGTAGGCAAAGCCCTCTACGTCCGCGAGGTAGACGGCGATGCGGAATTCCTCGGGGATCGCCTGCAGCGCTTCCTTCACGTCCGAGTCGGGCAGGTGGTCGAGGGCCTGCGACTCCGCCGAGCGCAGACCGGTCGACATGTGCGACTCGGCGCGTGCCAGCTGCCAGTCCTCGATCTCCTCGGCCGCGCTGCGCTGGGGTTCGCGCTGCTTCTTGCGGTACGAGTTGATGAACGTGTTGGTGAGGATCCGGTACAGCCAGGCCTTGAGGTTGGTGCCCTCGCGGAACTGGTGGAAGGACGCGTACGCCTTGGCGTACGTCTCCTGCACCAGGTCCTCCGCGTCGGCCGGGTTGCGCGTCATGCGCAGCGCGGCCGAATACATCTGGTCGAGGAATTCGAGCGCGTCCCGCTCGAAGCGCGCGCTGCGCTCGGCGGACGACTCCGTGCCCGTGCCCCGGCCCTCGGGCTGCTCCGCCTGGCCGTAGTCGGTCCCTGCGTCGGTACCGGTGACCGGACCCACCTCCTCCAGCGACGTGGCGGGACCGAGACCGGTCCCACTCGAATCGGAGGATAGACGAACATCCTTGCCCGCCGCCGCTCGAATCGGAGCGGTCTTCGCCGCGTGCAGCACCGTCCACTCCAGGTCAGCGCTGCTGCTGCGGCTCGGGCAGATGGTCGAACCCATGCGGCGGACTTCCTCTCGTCGGTGCGTAACAGCACGGCCGGTGCCGTCTGATCCCCACAACAGTGGTCCGTCGCGCAACATTCCCGGACGTCACCCGAGTGACGTGACCCACTTCACCACGGCGTCGGTGATCGTCTCCAGGGCCCGCTCCTGGGTGGTGTCCGCGCGCTTGGGCACCGCGAAGCCGTGGTCGCCGAAGGGCACGTCGACGATCTCGTAGGAGCCCTGCGGGAACTCCTCGGGCTTCCCGAACGGGTCGTTGCCGCCCTGCACCACCAGCGTGGGCACGCCCGCGGCCAGCAGTTCCTCCGCGCGGGACTTCTCCGGCCGGCCGGGGGGATGCAGCGGGAAGCTCAGGGCGAGGACCGCGTGCGCGCCCAGCTCGGTCGCCGTGCGGCAGGCGACCCGCGCCCCGGCGCTGCGCCCGCCCGCGACCACCGGCAGCCCCGGCCCGGCGAGCGCGGGCCACACCCCGCGCCAGCCCAGATCCAGCGTCTTCGGCGCGGGCGCCACCTTCTTGCCGGCGACGCGCCAGGGCTGCTCGACGAGCGCGACGGTCACACCGTGCCCGGGCAGGACCCGGGCGAGCGCCTGGAGGTCGCGCGCCTCGATGCCGCCGCCGGCGCCGTGGCTCACGGCCAGGACCAGCCGCGCCTGCTTCGCCCGGTGCCAGGTCACGCGGGCCGTACCGGCGTCCGTCTCGACGCTCTGTGTCACATCGGTCACGTCAGAACAGTGTGCCCTCTTCGGGCCCCGCCAGCTCCTTCAGCAGCTCCGGGCCGTTGTTCCGGACGTTGCTGACCGCCGTGGAGACCGGATAGGCGCGCATCAGGCCGGGGGGCGGCGGGTCCAGCAGGGAGCGCAGGTCGTCGGGGTCCGTGCGGGACGGGTCGAGCCAGGCGTCCCAGCGGTCCGGGGTGAGCATCAGCGGCATCCGGGGGTGGATGTCGGCGAGGGTGCGCGGGCCCTCGGCCGGGGCCACCGCCAGCGGGGTCGTCTCCGCCTCCGTGGTGATCACCGAGCAGGTCACCCACCAGGCCCGGGGGTGGTCGTCGGGCAGGGTCCGGTCGCGCCAGAACTCGTACAGCCCGGCCATCGCGAAGACCGAGCCGTCGGCGGGCAGCACGAAGTACGGCTGCTTGCGCGGGCGCTTCCGCCTGCCCTCGACCTCCAGGTCGCGCTCGTCCTTGCCGGTGACCCACTCGTAGTAGCCGTCGGCGGGCAGGATGCACCGCCGGGCGGCGAAGGCGCGGCGGTACGACGGCTTCTCGTGCACGGTCTCGGCGCGCGCGTTGATCATGCGGGCGCCGCCCTCGGGGGACTTGGCCCAGGAGGGCACGAGGCCCCACCTGAGCCGGCGGAGCTGGCGAACCGGGCGCGTGTCGCCGGCGTCCTTCACAGGACGGTCCAGAACCGCGTAGACCTCCTTGGTCGGAGCCACGTTGTAGTCGGGCGCCGGGGACCCCTCCGGCTCCGACTCCTCGATCTTCTCGATTTCAAAGATTCCTGCGAGATCCTCGGGCCTGCGACTCGCTGCGTACCGTCCGCACATGCGTGCCACACTGCCAGATCCGCCGACACACCTGGAGCCACTCACCGCAATGGACAGCCTCGCCTCGACCTCGCTGAGTTCACTGCCCGATCTCTGGGACGAGGTCTTCGGCAGCCAGCCGGACCCCGCACTGTGGGTGGTGATCGCAACCATGGTCGCGGCGCTCGCCGTGGTCGTCCCGCACAGCCTGTGGCGGATATCCCGCAACGCGATCACCATCGCCCACGAGGGCGGCCACGGCCTGGTGGCGCTGCTCACCGGCCGCACGCTCACCGGCATCCGGCTCCACTCGGACACCAGCGGTCTCACGGTCAGCCGTGGCAAGCCGTACGGGCTCGGCATGATCCTCACCGCCGCAGCGGGGTACACCGCTCCCCCGCTCCTCGGCCTCGGCGGCGCCGCGCTGCTCGCCGCCGGGCACATCACCGCGCTGCTGTGGCTGGCGACCGCGCTCCTCGTGGCGATGCTCGCGATGATCCGCAACGCGTACGGGGCGCTGACCGTGCTGCTGACCGGCGGCACGTTCCTGGCGGTGTCCTGGCTGACCGGCCCGCAGGTGCAGGCGGCGTTCGCCTACGCGGCGGTGTGGTTCCTGCTGCTCGGCGGCGTGCGCCCGGCCTTCGAGCTGCACGCCAAGCGGTCCCGCGGGGGCGCCCGCGACTCGGACGCCGACCAGCTCGCCCGGCTGACGAACGTCCCCGCGGGCCTGTGGCTGTTCCTGTTCCACGCGGTGTCGCTGTGCTCGCTGATGGGAGGCGCGCGCTGGCTGCTGGAGATGTGACGCCCCGCAGGGGAGGCGGGCTGTCGCGCCGTGCGGGTCGCCGCGAAGGCGTCCCCCTGTTCGAGCAAGGCCCGGAACCCGGTGGGACCGGCCGGCCGCAACGGGGCCGCTCCCGGACGACGGCCCCGTCAACGGCACCCTTATAGAGTGGGGTCATGGCCCCGAACCCCCCGCACACCGCCCTCTGGCCCGCCCCGCACGCGAGCGGAGCCGTCGACGCGACGGTCCACGTGCCCGGGTCCAAGTCGGTCACCAACCGCGCGCTCGTGCTCGCCGCCCTCGCCTCCGAGCCCGGCTGGCTGCGCCGCCCGCTGCGCTCCCGCGACACCCTGCTGATGGCCGCGGCCCTGCGCGCGATGGGGGTCGGCATCGAGGAGGGGGTGGGGCCTGACGGCTCCGGCGAGACCTGGCGCGTCATCCCCGCCGTACTGCACGGCCCGGCCACGGTCGACGTCGGCAACGCCGGCACCGTGATGCGCTTCCTGCCCCCGGTGGCCGCCCTCGCCGACGGCCCGATCCGCTTCGACGGCGACCCGCGCTCGTACGAACGCCCGCTGAACGGCGTGATCGACGCCCTGCGCGTCCTCGGCGCCCGCATCGACGACGACGGCCGCGGCGCGCTGCCGCTGACCGTCCACGGCGGCGGCGCGCTGGACGGCGGCCCGGTGTCGGTCGACGCGTCCTCGTCCTCCCAGTTCGTCAGCGCCCTGCTGCTGTCCGCGCCCCGCTTCAACCAGGGCGTCGAGGTCCGCCACACCGGCGCCACGCTGCCCTCCCTGCCGCACATCCGGATGACCGTCGACATGCTGCGCGCGGTCGGCGCCCAGGTGGACACCCCCGAGTCGGGCGGCGAACCCAACGTCTGGCGGGTCACGCCGGGCGCCCTGCTCGGGCGTGACCTGACCGTCGAGCCCGACCTGTCCAACGCCCAGCCGTTCCTCGCCGCCGCGCTGGTCACCGGCGGCACGGTCGTCATCCCGGACTGGCCGGCCCGTACGACCCAGCCCGGCGACCGGCTGCGCGAGATCTTCACCGAGATGGGCGGCTCCTGCGAACTGACCGAACGCGGCCTGGCCTTCACCGGTTCGGGTGCCATCCACGGCATCGACGTGGACCTGAGCGAGGTCGGCGAGCTCACCCCGGGCATCGCGGCGGTCGCGGCCCTCGCGGACTCCCCGTCCACCCTGCGCGGTGTGGCCCATCTGCGGCTGCACGAGACGGACCGCCTGGCCGCCCTGACCAAGGAGATCAACGAGCTGGGCGGCGACGTCACCGAGACCGCCGACGGTCTGCACATCCGCCCCCGCCCCCTGCACGGCGGTGTCTTCCACACCTACGAGGACCACCGCATGGCCACCGCGGGCGCCGTCATCGGCCTCGCGGTCGAGGGCGTGCAGATCGAGAACGTGGCGACCACGGCCAAGACCCTGCCGGACTTCCCCGACCTGTGGACCGGGATGCTGGGGAACTGACGGGCGGACTGACGACCATGCGCCGCTACGGCAAGCACACCGACGAGGACGACATCCGCAGCCGCCCCAACCGCAGGGGCAACCGACCGCGTACGCACATCCGGCCGAAACACGAGGACGCGGCGGAGGGCATGGTCCTCACCGTCGACCGCGGCCGGCTGACCTGCCTCGTCGACGGCCGTACGGTCATGGCGATGAAGGCCCGCGAACTGGGCCGCAAGGCCGCGGTGGTCGGTGACCGCGTCGCCCTGGTCGGCGACCTGTCCGGTCAGAAGGACACCCTCGCGCGGATCGTCCGCATCGAGGAACGCGCCTCGGTGCTGCGCCGCACCGCCGACGACGACGATCCCTACGAGCGCGTGGTCGTCGCCAACGCCGACCAGTTGGCCATCGTCACCGCGCTCGCGGACCCCGAGCCGCGCCCGCGCCTGATCGACCGCTGCCTGGTGGCCGCCTTCGACGGCGGTCTGGACCCGCTGCTGGTGCTGACCAAGTCGGACCTCGCCCCGCCCGACAAGCTGCTGGAGCTGTACGGCGACCTGGACATCCCCTTCGTCGTCACCAGCCGGGAGGAACTGGAGACCGGGGATGCCGCGCACCGCGTGCGCGTGCACCTCGACGGCAAGGTCACCGCGTTCGTCGGGCATTCGGGCGTGGGCAAGACGACCCTGGTCAACGCGCTGGTTCCGGAGGAGCGGCGCCGTATGACCGGGCACGTCAACGCGGTCACGGGCCGCGGCCGGCACACCACGACCTCGGCGCTCGCGCTGCCGCTGCGGGAGGCGGACGGGTGGGTCGTCGACACGCCGGGCGTACGGTCCTTCGGCCTCGCGCACATCGACCCGTCCCGCGTCATCCACGCCTTCCCGGACCTGGAGCCCGGTACCGAGGGGTGCCCGCGGGCGTGCAGCCACGACGAACCGGACTGCGCGCTGGACGCATGGGTCGCCGAGGGGCACGCGGACCCGGCCCGGCTGTACTCCCTGCGCAGGCTGCTGGCCACGCGGGAACGCAGGGAAGGGGACTGACCTCGCCGGTGTTTGCGTCCCTCACCCGCAGGTAAAGGCTTACTCGCACCGAGCTTGATCCGACCGGACGAAGCAGCCGGTGTGGGGACCCGGGAGGACGACACATGGCGTGGCTGCTGGTCATCGTGGCCGGACTGCTCGAAACCGGCTTCGCCGTCTGCCTCAAGCTCTCCCACGGTTTCACCAGGCTCTGGCCGACCATCGCGTTCTGCTGTTTCGCGCTGGGCAGCTTCGGACTCCTCACGCTGTCGTTGAGGAAACTGGACGTCGGTCCGGCGTACGCGGTGTGGACGGGGATCGGGGCGGCGGGTACGGCGATCTACGGGATGGTGTTCCTGGGCGACCTGGTGTCGACGCTGAAGATCGTCTCGATCACGTTCGTGATCGTGGGTGTCGTCGGCTTGCAGCTTTCGGGGTCAGCCCACTGAGTGCGAACTGAGGGGCGCGGAATCCGGAACCGGGGGCGCGCACCCTGTGGGGCCGCGCGGTCTCGCGCCCGCGCTCCCTGTGCGCCGCGCGGGCGCGAGGCGCACCGTCACCGGACGTGTCGCGGCAGCGCACCCCGCACCAGTTCCGTCACCCCGCCCTCCCCGGGCGGGGCCGTCACGCACGACAGCGACAGCCGGACCACCACCTCACAGGCGCGGGCCAACTCCGCGGCGTCGCCCTTGCCCATGCCGGGGACGGCCACCGCCGCGACGGCGCGATCGCGGACCAGGCCCACGAGATCCGACGGCGAGGGCAGCGGCCCATCGGCCCGGCGCTGCGCCGGCACCGCGGAGCCGGACGGCACGGCCGCGAGTGACGGCGAGGGCAGCGACTCGTTCCAGCACCCGGTGAGCATGGCCCGGACGAGGACGTTCCCGCGCGCCGCCGAGACGGTCCACTCCGCGGCCGAAGACAGCCGCTCGCCCGCGTCCCCGTGCCCGGCGAGAGCCCTCTCGACGCCCGCGAGGTACCCGTCCGCCTCCCGGCGCACCAGGGCTCGGGCGAGTCCGTCCTTGCTGCCGAACTCGTTGTACAGCGTCTGGCGGGACACACCGGCCGCCGCGGCCACGTCCACCATGCGCACGGCGGACCATGGTCGGCGCAGGAGCGCCGTGTAGGCGGCGTCCAGCAGGGATTCCCGCGCTGCAGGCATCATCGCCTCCCTCGGGACCAGGGGCTCTGACGGACAGGGTTGACGCGTGCACCGACAGTGTCAAGGGTTCTCGGCGGCACAGAGGGGCGCGTACCCGCCGTCACACGCCGCGAACAGCGACAGTGCGGTGGCGCCTCCGGAGGCACCCCGCGAAGATCCCCCCGTCCCCTGTGGCCTGTCCGGGGAAGGGACAGATACGGTTCGGTCATGCCCGACTATCGCGATGACCTGCGGCTCGCCCATGTGCTCGCGGACGCGGCCGACGCCGCGACCACGGCCCGGTTCAAGGCCCTGGACCTCAAGGTCGAGACCAAACCGGACATGACACCGGTGAGCGAGGCCGACAAGGCCGCCGAGGAGCTGATCCGCGGCCAGCTCCAGCGCGCCCGGCCGCGCGACGCGATCCTCGGCGAGGAGTACGGCGTCGAGGGAACGGGTCCCCGCCGCTGGGTGATCGACCCGATCGACGGCACCAAGAACTACGTGCGGGGCGTACCGGTGTGGGCCACGCTGATCTCGCTGATGGAGGCGGGCGAAGGGGGCTACCAGCCGGTCGTCGGGGTCGTCTCGGCGCCCGCGCTGGGCCGCCGCTGGTGGGCCGCGAAGGGGCACGGCGCGTTCACCGGGCGCAGTCTCTCCTCGGCGTCACGGCTGCACGTCTCGCGCGTCTCGAGGCTGTCGGACGCCTCCTTCGCCTACTCCTCGCTCTCTGGCTGGGAGGAGCAGGGCCGGCTGAACGGCTTCCTGGACCTGACGCGCGCGGTGTGGCGCACCCGCGGCTACGGCGACTTCTGGCCGTACATGATGGTCGCGGAGGGCTCGGTGGACCTCTGCGCCGAGCCGGAGCTGTCGCTGTGGGACATGGCGGCGAACGCGATCATCGTGACCGAGGCCGGCGGCTCCTTCACGGGCCTGGACGGCCGCCCGGGCCCGCACAGCGGCAACGCGGCGGCGTCGAACGGCCTTCTCCACGACACGTTGCTGGACTATCTGAACGACCGGTACTAGGCCTTCCGGCTTTACCAGCCCTTCCGGCCGGTACTAGACCTTCCGGCCGGTACCAGCTCTTCCGCCGGTGCCGCCCTTCCGGCCGATCGCAGTCCCTGTCGGCCCGGGGCGGTCCTTACCGGCCGGTATGAGACACCAGGGGTGCTCCTGTGCTCCGCGAGCGCCCCTGAACTCACGTCGCGCGCCCTCTTGTTGACCGACCCTTTGCCTGGGAAGCTGGGGATCACCCACTTGTGAATTTGTGAAGCTTGAACGGGCACTTCCGGTGGGCGGCATCCTACGGATCCGGAGCCCCGAGCCGACGCCATCGAGTGGGTTCGGTCCAGTGCACGCACAGCCCCAGTGCATTCGTAGGAGGTGGCTCCGCCCCATGCTCGTCCGCGACGCCATGAGCACGGTGATCCTCACCATCGGCCCCGCACACACCCTCCGCCAGGCAGCAGCCCTGATGTCCGCCCGCCGGGTCGGCGCGGCCGTCGTCCTCGACCCGGACGCCGGCGGCCCCGGCATCCTCACCGAGCGCGACATTCTCAACTCCGTCGGTCTGGGCCAGAGCCCGGACATCGAGCGGGCCCACGCCCACACCACCACGGACGTCGTGTTCGCCGCGCCGTCCTGGACCCTCGAGGAGGCAGCACAGGCGATGGCCCACGGCGGTTTCCGCCATCTGATCGTCCTGGACGACGACCAACCGGTCGGCGTCGTCTCGGTCCGCGACATCATCCGCTGCTGGGCACCGGTCCGCCGACCGGCATCGGTGAGCTGACGCACGACGGTGCCTGTACGGACGGGATCCGCGCGGGCACCGCACTCACGCCGCGCTCATCACCCGGTGGAGCGGGCGGCCCCGCGGCGGGCGACCAGAGCCGCCGCGAGAGCCGCGCCGGTCCGACCGAGGACGCCGCGTCGCCCTCGGCGTGCGCGAGAGCCTCACAGTCTGATATTGGACAAAGTCCAGATCCAGTAGACATCCAAAGTCACACCCGTTCGGAAACTGGTCCGTTGCTGTTAGGCTGGTTGGCATGAGTGACCTGTTGGAACGACTGCGCGGACGTGGATGGCGGATGACCGCGCAGCGGCGTGTGGTGGCCGAGGTCCTCGACGGCGAGCACGTCCATCTGACGGCCGACGAGGTGCACGCGCGTGCCGTCGCGAAGCTGCCGGAGATCTCCCGGGCGACCGTCTACAACACGCTGGGCGAGCTGGTGTCCCTCGGCGAGGTGCTCGAGGTCACCACGGACAAGCGCGCCAAGCGGTACGACCCGAACGCGCACCGGCCGCACCACCACCTGGTGTGCGCCCACTGCGGCACGATCCGCGACGTCCACCCGACGGGCAACCCGCTGACGGACCTCCCCGACTCGGAGCGCTTCGGCTTCACCGTGTCGGACGTAGAGGTGACGTACCGCGGACTGTGCCCGAACTGCGCGGCGGCGTAGCGGCGCCCGGCAGGGCCCGGCGGGGCCGCCTCCGCACCGGGGGCGCATCAGCGCATCAACAGACCGAGGCCGGAACCCATGTGGGCTCCGGCCTCGGTCTTTCAGTAGCGGGGACAGGATTTGAACCTGCGACCTCTGGGTTATGAGCCCAGCGAGCTACCGAGCTGCTCCACCCCGCGTCGGTGAACGCAACATTACGTCAACGACACAGCCTGAGGCAAATCGCTTCAGCACCCGCCCCTCCGGCAGCCGGAGGGGCACTCCTCACGCCGACAGCTCCTCCCGCAGGGCGTCCCGCAACCGCGCCGCCCGCTCCGCCACCTCCGCCGGTCCCAGTGACACCGCGCGGTCGGCCCACCGCTGTCCCTCCGCCAGCTCCCCCTGACGCGCGTAGACCAGCGCAAGCCGCAACGCCGCCCGACCGTGCCCGGCGTCCGCCGCCCGCGTCCACCACAGCGCCGCCTCCGGTTCGCTGCCCTCCCGCGCCAGCAGCAGCCCCAGATTGAACGCGCCGTTGCGCGACCCGCCCTCCGCGGCCTCCCGGTACCAGCGGGCCGCCTCCACCACGTCACCCCGCGCGGCGGCCAGCATCCCGACCCGTACCTGCGCCCGGCGGTGCCCCTGCGACGCCGCCCGCTCGTACCACTCCTCGCACTCGCTCTTCTCCTGCGACGGCTCCCCCAGCTCATGCGCGGGCGCCGGCGGCCGCCGCGCGTCCAGGAGCGTGGCCAGCCGGTACGCCGCCTCCGCGCTGCCGCCCCCCGCGGCGCAGCGCAGGTGCCGCTCGGCCGTCTGCTCGTCCCCCTGGCGCAGCCGGGCGATCCCCACCTGGAGCGCCGCCTCGGTGTGCCCGGCGGCCGCCGCCCGCTCGTACCATCCGAGGGCCGTCTCGCCGTCGCCCCGCCCGGCGTACAGGATCCCCAGGTTGAACGCGGCGTCCACGCTCCCCGCCTCCGCCGCCTTGGAGAACCACGGTTCCGCCCCCGTCGCGTCCCCGCTCTGCAGCAGCAGGATGGCGAGCGCGTTCGCCGCCTCCCGGTGCCCGGCGTACGCCGCGCGCCGGTACCACTGCTCGGCCTGCGCGGTCCGCCCCTGCTCGGCGCAGAGCAGCCCCAGGTTGTACGCGCCGTTGACGTCCCCCGCGTCCATCGCCGCCCGGTACCAGCGCTCGGCGGTCTGCGTCTCGCCACGCTCCGCGTGCAGCGCGCCGAGCGCGTTCGCCGCGTTGCCGTCCCCTTCCTGCGCGGCTCTGAGCCACCACACCGCGGCGCTCTCGGTGTCCCCCGCGTCGCGCAGCAGGAAGCCGAGCGCGCAGGCGGCCCGCGCCTCGCCGTCCTTGGCGCTGGTCAGGTACCAGCGCCCGGCCTCCTTCAGCTCGCCCCGCCGCTCCAGGATCGTCCCGAGGTGCAGCGCCGCCCGCCGGTGCCCGCGCGCGGCGGCCTGCCGGTACCACTGCTCGGCCTCTTCGAGCGCGGCAGACCCGACACCGTTGTCGGCGCCGGCCTCCTGCGCGCCCAGCGCCCTGCGGTCGAGCGTTCTGGCCAACCGGTACGCGGCCTCACGATGCCCGCGCTCCGCGGCGGCCCGCATCCACTGCTCGGCGCTCTCGTCACCGCGGTGCTCCAGCAGGTCGGCGAGCGCGTACGCGCCCAGAACGTGCCCCTGCTCGGCCGCCTGACGCAGCCAGTACTCGGCGGCCGGCTCGTCGCCGCGCTCACGGTGGTGCCGTCCGAGCGCGTGCGCGGCGGCGGCGGACCCGGCGACGGCGGCGACGCGCCACCAGCCGGCCGCCTCCTCGGCGTACCCGCGCTGGTGCAGAAGGACACCCAGGTTGTTGGCGGCGGCGCGGTCGCCCGCGGCGGTGGCCGCGCGCAGTTGGGGCTCGGCCCCGTCGAGGTCACCGCGGCGCAGCAGCATGGCCCCGAGGACGCTCATCGCCTGGACGTCGCCGGCCTCGGCGGCGAGCCGCTGCCGCGCCTCCTCGGCCGCCTCACCGGCCTCGTCCCGCTCGACGGCCTGGTCGACGGCCTGGTCGACGGACGGATCCGCGGAGGAGTCGGCAGAGGAATCAGCAGAGGGATCCGCCGAGAGATCGGCCGAGTGATCGATGGACTGGTGAGCGAGCCGGTGGGCGGACATGGCGGCGGACTGCTCGGCCGACCGGTTCACGAGCCGGTCGGCGGGCTGCACAAATCGGCCCGTCCCGAACAGAGTTGCCTTGTCCCCCATAACGTCCATCGTCGCACCACCTGCAACCTGGGTACACCTCGTATACCGCAGCCAGTGAGGTCACTACAGCGTTTTGTCGACATGCCCACAGAGAGACAAGTCAAACACAGAAATGGTCAACTGCCCCCGCAAGCGGCCGCATTCCAGGCGATTCGCCTGGTCAAGCCGTACACCCCTCGTGTCGCACACACGTCGAGGGCCCGGATCCACGATCAGGATCCGGGCCCTCGACTTCAGTAGCGGGGACAGGATTTGAACCTGCGACCTCTGGGTTATGAGCCCAGCGAGCTACCGAGCTGCTCCACCCCGCGCCGTTGTTCGTTCACCGTACCACGACGCGGGAGGGGCCCTGGTTCAGCCCCCGCCGGAACCGCTCGGCGAGCTGCTGGGCGAACTGCTGGGCGAGCTGCTCGGACCGCCGCTCGGTGAACTGCCGGGCGAGCTGCCGGGAGTGGCGGAGGCAGAGGGACTGCCGCCGCTCGCAGCGCCCTTGCCGCCGCCACTGGGCTTCCCGGCCTTGGCCTGCGCGTCCTCGGCCCGCTTCAGCGCATCCTGAAGGTCTTTCTGCGCCCGCCCGTACGCTCCCCAGTCGCCCTTCTTCAGGGCGTCCTGACCGGCGTCGAAGGCCTTCTGGGCGTCCTGGAGGGCCTGTTGGACCGTCGGATTGCCGGACGTCGGCGGGTTCCCGGTCCCCGTGTCCGGCGGCGAGGCGGAACTCTCCGCGCCGAAGACCTTGTTGAGCGCCGCGTCGAGCGTGTCCTCGAACGCGGTGTGGCCGCCGTAGGTCACCAGCACCTTGCGCAGCAGGGGCAACTTGAGCTCGCCGCCACGGACGTAGACGGGTTCCACGTACAGCAGGCCGCCGTCGATCGGAACCGTGAGCAGATTGCCGTACTCGACCTCCGAGTCGCCGCCTCTGAGCAGCCTGATCGACTCGGCGATGTCCTGTTGGGAGTTGAACTGGCTCTGCACCTGCTTCGGCCCGTCGACCGTCTTGCTGGTCGGCAGTTTCAGGATTCTGATCTTGCCGTAGTCGGGGGTGCCCGCCTCGGAGTCGACCGCCATGAAGGCGCTCAGGTTGTCCCGGCCGTTCGGTGTGAACGTCGTCGTCAGGGAGAACGCCTGCGCCTGCTGGTCGGGCATCTTCATGCTCAGGTAGTACGGCGGTACCGCGTTGCCCGTCTTGTTCGTCGGGTCGTCGGGCACCTGCCAGACCTCGCTGCCGCTCAGGAACGTCTGTGCGTCCTTGACGTGGTAGCGGGTCAGCAGTTCGCGCTGCACCTTGAACAGGTCCTGGGGGTAGCGCAGATGGGACATCAGCGACGGCGAGATGTCGCTCCGCGGCTGCACGGTGCCCGGGAACGCCTTCATCCAGGTCTTCAGGACCGGGTCCTCGGTGTCCCACTGGTAGAGCTTGACCTCGCCCGTGTACGCGTCGACGGTCGCCTTCACCGAGTTGCGGATGTAGTTGACCTGGTTCTGCTGGGCCAGCACCGCACGCTGTGTGTTGCCCGCGGTCAGCGAGTCGGCCGTCGTGTCGCCCAGCGTCGTACGGGAGGAGTACGGATAGCCGTTCGACGTCGTGTAGGCGTCGACGATCCACTGGATGTGGCCGTCGACGACCGCCGGGTAGGCGTCGCCGTCGATGGTCAGCCACGGTGCGACGGCCTCGACGCGGTCCTTGGGGGTGCGGTTGTACAGGATCCGCGAGCCGTCGCCTATGGCCCCGGAGTAGAGGATCTGCGGCTCGCTGAACGCCACCGCGTACGCGGCCCGGTTGATCGGGCTGGAGAGGCTGACCCCGCTCTTGCCCCGGTAGCTGGTGGTCTTCTCGCCGTTGTCGTCGGAGTAGTCGATCTCCTTCTGGGGGCCGCCGACGATCGAGTACGTGGTGGTCTTCTCGCCGTAGTAGATCCGCTGTTGGTACGTCCCCAGGTCACCGGTCGACGGCAGGTCGTACTCGGTGAAGACCGGCTGGCCGTTGGCGTCGGCGGTGGTGCCCTTCGCGGCGACCACGCCGTAGCCGTGGGTGTAGCGGAAGTGGTCGTTGATCCAGTTGCTCTTCGGAACGCCGTTCAGGTTCAGCTCGCGCAGACCGATGACCGTGTCCTGATCCTTGCCGTCCTTGGTGTACCGGTCGACGTCCAGGTTGGTCGGGAACGCGTAGTAGTTCCTCATCTGCTGGAGCTGCTGGAACGTCGGGGAGACGATGTTCGGGTCCAGCAGGCGGATGCTCGCCGTGGCGTCCGCGTCGTCGCGCAGCTTGCTCTTGTCCCTGGCGTCGCTCGTGCCGGCGTACTCGGTGACCTGGGCGTCGTCGATGCCGTAGGCCTCGCGGGTCGCCTTGAGGTTCTTCTCGACGTACGGCGCCTCCTTGGCCTGCTCGTTCGGCTGGACCTGGAACTTCTGGACGATCGCCGGGTACAGCCCGCCGATGAGGATCGCCGAGAGCACCATCAGTCCGAAGCCGATCACGGGCAGTTGCCAGGTGCGCCGCCACAGGGTGGCGAAGAACAGCAGCGCGCAGATGACCGCGATGCAGAACAGGATCGTCTTGGCCGGCAGGTAGGCGTTGGCGTCGACGTACCTCAGGCCCGTCCAGTTGCCGGTCGCCCTGAAGTCGCTGGACTTGACCGCGAGTCCGTACCGGTCGAGCCAGTAGGCGACCGCCTTCAGGGCGACGAAGACGCCGAGCAGCACCGACAGGTGCCCGGTGGCGGCGGCCGTGGCGCGCGCTCCGGGGGAGGTGATCCGCAGCCCGCCGTACAGGTAGTGGGTGAGCGCGGCGGCGATCAGCGACAGGACGGTCGCGGCGAAGCCGAAGCCCAGCAGGAAGCGGTACCAGGGCAGGTCGAAGGCGTAGAAGGAGACGTCCAGGTGGAACTGGGGGTCCTTCTGGTGGAACGGCACGCCGTTCACCCACATCAGCCAGGTCCGCCACTGGCTGGACGCCGACGCGCCCGCGACCAGGCCCACCAGCGCGGTGATCCCCAGCAGCAGCCACGTCTTGTACGGCGCGATCCCCATCCGGTAGCGGTCCAGGCTCTGCTGCTCCATGGACATGGCGCTCAGCGGAGGACGCAGCCGGTGCGCGAGCCAGATGTTGACGCCGACCGCTGCCGCCATCAGCAGACCGAAGACGAAGAAGAGCCCGATCTTGGTCCACAGGGTGGTGGTGAAGACGGACGAGTACTTCACCGACCGGTACCACAGCCAGTCCGTCCAGAAGCCGGCGAACATGACGAACGCCATACCGAGGACGGCGAGGACCCCGAGCGTCATGAGCAGGGTCCGGGCCCGCCCGGACGGGCGGCCCACTCTGATCCGCGGCCCCGTGGGGCCTCCGCCGCGGTCCGGCATCTGGAAAGCCAAGGTGCGCACCTCGAAGTTCGCTGTCGATCCGAGTGATCCGTCAGGCCCCCGTGAACGCGGACCATGGATGAGGCTCCACGATCGCGGAGCCTCATCTATGCAACTTACTGGCGCTTTACTCGGTTCCCGCTTCGGGGGGCGAACAAGGCAGGATTGTGACCATGCCCAACACCCCCATGGCAGCGAACCCGCTCACCCGGGCCGTGCTCGAGATCGACGAGTACGCCTCCGGCCTCGGCTGGGACCAGCCTGCCCGCCTCTTCGCCCTGGTCGACACCGCGCGCCTGCGCACCGAGGAACCCGCGCTCGCGACCCAGCTCGGCCTGGAGGACGAGCCCGAGGCTGCGGGTCTCACCCCGATCGAGCAGGACGAGATCCCTGCCGACCAGCCGCTGGACGAGTTCCTCGGCACCATCGCCTGGCCCGATGCGGTGGTCGGCTGTGCACTCACGGTGGAACGGCTGATGCTTCCGCCGTCCGCGGAGTCCCAGGTACCGCAGGGGCTGAGCGGGAAGAAGCTGGCCGCCTGGGTCGCCGCGCACCCGGAGCGCCAGGAGGTGCGGATGACGGTGGCGGTGCTGCGGGACGGCGCGCGGGAGTCGGCGCTGCGGCTGCGGGAGAAGGACTCGCCGACGGAGGTGCTGACGGGTCCCGACCTGGTGCCGGGCCTGGCCGAGGCGCTGGCGGCGACGTTCGAGGACTGAGACCGCCAGGCCCGCACGCGGCGGTTCCACGGCGATGGGGCGCCCCCCGGTCTTTCGGGGGGCGCCCCATCGCCGTATGCGCCGTGCGGCGCGGCGCGCGCGCCGTGGGGAGCAGGGGCCGTCGTCGTGTGCGCTCTACGCAGGGCGTGCAGGCCTGGGCGGGCGGGCCCCCTAGCCCTTGGTGGTGCACTTGGGCAGATCGGCGGTCTTGCCCGTGCGGATGTCCTTCAGGGCGTTCAGGGCGTCCCCGATGGTGTTGACCTTGACGAGAGTGAGCCCCTCGGGGGTGTCCTTGGCGGCGGCCGAGCAGTTGTCCTTGGGGGTCAGGAAGTACTGGGCGCCCTTGCTGCGAGCGCCGACGGTCTTCATCTCGACGCCGCCGATCGGCCCGACCTGGCCGTCGTCGTCGATGGTGCCGGTGCCGGCGACGAACTTGCCGCCGGTGAGGCTGCCCGGGGTGAGCTTGTCGTAGATGCCGAGCGCGAACATCAGGCCGGCGCTCGGTCCGCCGACGTCGGCGAGCCTGATGTCGATGGTGAACGGGAACGTGTGATCGGTCCCGGCGGAGATCCCGACGATGGCCCGCTCCTTGCCGGTGTCGTGGGACCTCGTCGTGGTGATCGTCACATTCTGGGTTCCGGTGGCCGTCTTGTGCGCCTTCTCGGCGGCGGCCTGCTCCTTCGCGGGAATGATCGTGAACACGACATTCTCGCCGGGCTTGTGCTTGGTGACCAGCTTCGCGACGTCTTCGGGCGCCTTCACGGCGCTGCCGTCGACGGCCTTGATGACATCGCCCGCATGCAGCCTGCCCTCGGCGGGCGACCCCTTGAGCACGCTGGAGACGATCACCCAGGACTTCACGGGGATGCCCAGCTCCTTCAGCGCGGCCACCTTGGCGCTCTCCTGGGACTGGCTGAACTCCTCGGCGTTCTCCTGGGTGGACTGCTGCTCGGTCTTGCCGTCCGGGTAGAGCGTTTCGTGCGGGACCACCTTGGTGTCGTGCGCCAGCCAGCCGTAGACGGCCTCCACCAGGTTCATGTTGTAGTCGGCGCTGGTGACCCGGACGGTGGTCATGTTCAGGTGCCCGGTCGTGGGATACGTCTTGCGCCCGGAGATCTGCAGCACCGGCTCGCCGTCGTGATCGTCCAGGGTGTTCACCGTCGGCCCCGGGGACATCTCCGAATACGGCACTTTGATGAACACTCCCGCGCACAGGAGCGCGATCAGCATCAGGGTGGAGGCGAGCATCGTCGCGGTGCGGCGTGGCATGGAACGACAGTACGGGACGGTGCTGTCAGCGGACCGTCAGGGCCGTCCGTACGAGCACGGGCGGCCCTGGATCCCGGGCGCGCTCAGCCGCCCGAGTGGGACCTCTCCATGGCCTCGCGGAAACGCGCGTACCCGGCGAGCTCGGAACCGTCGCCCGCGGCCTTGCGGTTCCGACTGGCCCAAGTGCCCCACAGTCCTGCACCGATCGCAGCCATAAGCGGAATCAGCAACCAGGCGAGCGCCGCCATGCCGACCTCCCAACCCCGAACGAGCGACCGCAACTGACTGATCAGCAGATTAATCATCCGCAATGTCAACGCTCACGCGAGGGGTACGGTTACGCAACCGGAGCCCGGGTGAGAGCTTGGTTAACTCCGCGAGAGGTATACGCCCCCCGACGACGGCGCTACGCGCCGACCCGCCCACCCGTCACCCGACCACCACCCCCCAACGACGGCGCTACGCGCCGACCCGCCCACCCGTCACCCGACCACCACCCCCCAACGACGGCGCTACGCGCCGACCCACTCTTCTGTGCCGTCGGAGAACCTCTGGTGCTTCCAGATCGGCACCTCGTGCTTGAGGTCGTCGATGAGCTTGCGACAGGCCTCGAACGCCTCGCCGCGGTGGGGGCACGCCACGGCGACGACGACGGCGAGATCACCGACGCGCAGGTCCCCCACGCGGTGCACCGCCGCGAGCGCCCGCACGGGGTACTCGGCGACGACCTTCTCGGCGACGCGCCGCATCTCGGCCTCGGCGGTGGGATGGCACGAGTAGCCGAGCCTGTCGACGTCCGCCCCGCCGTCGTGGTTCCGCACGGTCCCGACGAACAGCGCGGTCCCCCCGGCGGCGTCGTCCCCGACCGCCCGGAAGACCTCGTCGAGGGAGAGCGGGGTGTCACGAATGGCCAGCAGCTTGATCGGCTCGTCCGCCGCCTGCTCACCGGGGTGATCACTGTTGGGTGCCATGCCCCCATCGTGCCGTACACCCGGCACGAGTAGGAACAGACGGCATGCCCCGGCGCAGCCCGGCCACCCCTCAGCCTCGCCGCCGTGCCTTCCGGGCCCGCCGCACCACCGCCGCCGCACCCAGCAGAGCGACCGTCGCCCCCGCGGCCCCCGCCGCCGTCGCGTCCTTGCGTCCCAGCCGCCGCCCCACCACGGTGTGCCGCCCGGCCACCTCCTCCAGCAGCTCGGCCAGCACCTCCTCGTTCGTCCACTTCGGCCGCCATCCCGCGTCGTACAGCCGGCTGCCGCTCACGACCCAGGGGTACATCGTGTACGCGAGGTCCCCCGCGGGCGACGGCGTCAGCCCGATCCGGTGCAGCCGCGCCGCCGCGCCCAGCGCGACCGCGGACGGCAGCTCCATCCGCCGGATCCCGCTCAGCTCCTCGACCTCCTCCTGCTCCAGCCAGCCCTCGCACCCGACGGCCAGTTCCCCGTCCACCTTCTCCAGGACGGCGTACTCCAGAGCGCTGCACAGATCCTCGACATGGCAGAACTGCCACGCCGGCCTCGACCCCGCCACCACCAACAGTCGAGGCGACTCGAAATACCTGGTCAGCGCCGTATCGGTGCCGCCCACCAGGACAGCCGGGCGCACCACGGTGACGTTGAGCCCCGGGTGCGCCCGCGGCGCCCGCCGCGCGAGCCGCTCGATCTCCAGCAGGTCCCCGACCCCGGTCGCCTCCGCCGTCGCCCGCAGTTCGGCGTCCTCCGACAACGGCAGCTCGTTGTCCGGCAGCGCCCCGTAGACCATCGCGGACGTGCACAGCACCACCCGGTGCACCCCGGCCGCCGCGGCCGCGGTCAGCACGGTCTGCGTCCCGCGCACGTTGTACGCCGTGCGCGCCGCCGGGTCGGTCTCCAGGTCCAGGTCGAGCGCCAGGTGCACCACCACGTCGGCGCCCCGCAGTTTGTCCGCGATCGCCGGGTCCCGCACGTCCAGGACGTGCCACAGCGCCGCCGCGCACTCCCCGCGCCGCTCGTCGATGGCGACGACCTGCCTGATCCCGTCGGACGCGGCGAGCCGCTCGGTGAGGAGCGCACCGACGCCGGACGCGGCGCCGGTGACCGCGACGACGGGCCCGCGGGTGGCAGGGGACTCGCCGGTGCGAAGCTCCGTGTCCGAGGGGCGGTGGTCGGGCGACGGCTGGGCTGATTGGTTTCGCGCTGCGCGAACCTGCGGATCTGGGGAACTCACCGGGCGTCTCCAGCGGTTGTCTTCCGTACGGACGCAAAGCACGCGTGCGTACCAGGTGGCATCCATCCTGCCGCAGGCCAGCAGTCGGCGAAGCACCCAGGCTCGAACGGGGCGAGGTGTCTACGCTGGGTGGTGTTGTCGGGCAGCCAGCCGCCGGAAGGAACCGGTGGCCTTACCAGCCGAGGAATCCCGTGAGTGACACCCCATTCGGATTCGGCCTTCCGCCGGAGGAGCCGGAGAACGGCGACGAGGGCAAGAAGAAGGACCAGGAGAGCGGCGGTGGTCAGGGACCGGCCAACCCGTTCGGTTTCGGGCTGCCCGGAGCCGGGGGCGCCGGCGCCGACAACCCGCTCGCCGCGATGTTCGGTTCCCTGAACCCCACCGACCTGGGCGCCGCCTTCCAGCAACTGGGCCAGATGCTCTCGTACGAGGGCGGCCCGGTGAACTGGGACATGGCCAAGCAGATCGCCCGCCAGACGGTCTCCCAGGGCACCTCGGACGGCACCAAGGACCAGAGCGTGAGCCCCGGCGAGCACTCCGCGGTCCAGGAGGCCGTCCGCCTTGCCGACCTGTGGCTGGACGACGTCACGTCGCTGCCGTCCGGCTCGGGCTCCGCTGTGGCCTGGAGCCGCGCGGAGTGGGTCGAGGCGACCCTTCCGGTGTGGAAGGAACTCGTCGACCCGGTCGCCGAGCGCGTCGGCGCGGCGATGGGCGACGTCCTGCCGGAGGAGATGCAGGCCATGGCGGGCCCGCTGATCGGCATGATGCGCTCCATGGGCGGCGCCATGTTCGGCACGCAGATCGGGCAGGCCGTCGGCGTGCTCGCCGGCGAGGTCGTCGGCTCGACCGACATCGGTCTGCCGCTCGGCCCGGCCGGCAAGGCCGCGCTGCTGCCGCTGAACATCGAGGTGTTCGGCAAGGACCTGGGCGTGCCCAAGGAGGAGGTGCGGCTGTACCTCGCGCTGCGCGAGGCCGCCCACCAGCGCCTGTTCGCGCACGTGCCGTGGCTGCGCTCGCACCTGTTCGGCGCGGTCGAGGGCTACGCCCGCGGCATCAAGGTCGACACGGCGAAGCTGGAGGACGTGGTCGGCCAGTTCGACCCGCAGAACCCGGAGGAGCTGCAGCAGGCGCTCCAGCAGGGCATGTTCCAGCCGGAGGACACGCCGGAGCAGAAGGCGGCCCTGGCCCGTCTGGAGACCGCGCTGGCGCTCGTCGAGGGCTGGGTGGACGCGGTGGTGCACGCGGCCGCGAAGCCGCGCCTGGCCTCCGCTGACGCACTGCGCGAGACGCTGCGCCGCCGTCGCGCCTCCGGCGGTCCGGCCGAGCAGACGTTCGCCACGCTGATCGGCCTGGAGCTGCGCCCGCGCCGGCTGCGGGACGCCTCACGCCTGTGGGCGTCGCTGACGGACGCGCGCGGTGTGGACGGCCGGGACGGCCTGTGGGCCCACCCGGACATGCTGCCGACGGCCTCCGACCTGGACGACCCGGACGGCTTCGTGCACCGCGAGCAGCTCGACTTCTCCGAGCTGGACAAGATGCTCGGGGAGGCGGCGGACGGCTCCGGCCGGAAGCCGGACCTGAAGAAGAAGGACGACGGCGAGGCCGGGGGCGACGACGCCGAGTGAGCCTCCACGACGACGCGGTCCTCGTGCTCAAGTCGTACGAGGACCAGGAAGAGCTGCGCCAGGCGTATCTGGACCACCTGGCGGAGCACCCGGACGGTCTGTGGAAGTCCTGCGGGCACGGACACATCACCGCGAGCGCACTGGTGATCGACCCCGAGCGCGGCCAGGTGCTGCTGACCCTCCACAGGAAGCTCAGGATGTGGCTGCAGATGGGCGGCCACTGCGAGCCGGGGGACGCCACACTGGCGGCGGCGGCCCTGCGGGAGGCCACCGAGGAGTCCGGCATCGCCGGTCTGACGCTGCTGCCGGGCGGGCCGGTGAGACTCGACCGGCACCCGATCCCGGCACCGTGCCACTGGCACTTCGACGTCCAGTACGCCGTGCTGGCGCCACCGGACGCGGAGCACGCGATCAGCGACGAGTCCCTGGACGTGCGCTGGTTCGCCTACGACGAGGTGGCGGACGTGGCGGACGCATCGGTCGTGCGCCTGCTGGAGGCGACGCGCGCGAGGCTGTGACGGTGTGAGGGGTGACCCCAAGGGCGGTCACCCCTCACCCGCGCTCAGCTCCAGACGTTGCCCTGGTTCTGCCCCCGTGCGCCGTGCTGCCCCATGCCGAACTGCGCGGCGAGCCCCTGGCCGATCTGCGCGTTCTGCGGCGGCAGCAGCTCGCTGGGCTGCACCAGCGCGAAGCCGTTGCCCATGAAGCTGAGCTCCCAGCCCTCTCCGGTGCTGCCGCGGCGCCGCCACACCCCCGAGGAGTGCGTCTGGGCCTGCATCTGCACCCTCAGGCCGGTGGACCAGGCGACGATCGCGTCGGCGTCGCAGTTGACGTACTTGTCCGGCGTGACCTGCATCAGCAGCGGCGCGCCCGACGTCATCAGCGCGACCTTGCCGCGGCCGGTGATGTTGAGCTGGTACTTGCCGGACCCGGAGATCCCGTACAGGCTGTCGACGGCGATCACCTCGTGGTGCAGCGAGGAGTCCATCGCCAGGACGTAGCTGCTGTCGACCGTCAGCCCGTCCTGCTCGACGTCCATGATGTGCACGTGCTGGGCGAGGTTGGCGAGGTAGACGGTGCCCTGCCCGTGACAGCGCATCAGGTCCAGGCCCTCGCCGGTGTGGGCACGCGCGCGACGCTGACCGCCGCTCTGGTACTCGGCGTCGAACTCGATGAGCCCCTGGTAGGCGACCATGGTCCCCTTGCGTGCCAGGACGTCGTCATGGCCTTCCAACAGGACGCGCAGCATCTGCGCGTTCTGCAGGCTGTAGCGCTCCTGGGTCTGCTGCTCGTTGTAGGCGAAAAGCGAGCTCTGCATGGTGTGCGGTTCCCCCTCAGCCCCGGATCCGGAGGCGGTCGGTGCTGTCCTCGCTGGGCTGGACGACGACGATGCCCTGCCCGGAGAACGCCATCTGGTAGGCCTCGCCGCTGCCGCGCCCGATGAGCGACTGCGCCTTGAAGCTGCGCTTGCCCTTCACCTTGAGGTTCGGCGACCAGGCGACGAGCGCGTCGGGGTCGACGTACGTCTCGTCCTCGCCTCCACCGCAGTCGACCACGATGGGTGTTCCGCGGGAGGTGAGGGCCACCCAGCCCTGACCGGAGATCTTCGTGTTCCACAGGCCCTGCCCGGCGAATTTCGCGAGCCCCTTGACGCGTTCGACACCCCACTGGAGGTGCGCGTCGAAGGCGAGCAGGTTGGAGGCGTTGACGGAGATCGCGTCCCCGGCCAGGTTGATGACGACGACGTTCGCGCCGTAGTCGGCGAGGTAGAGCAGGCCGTCGCCGGAGCACTTCATCAGGGGCGCGCCCTCACCGGTGATCCAGTCCCGGGCGATCTGGCGCACGGCGGGCGGGTTGGGCTCGTACTGGATGAACCCTTCGTAGGCGACCATCGAGCCCACGCGCGCGAGGAGGTCGTTTCCGGTCTGCATGGCGACCTTCAGCATGTGACTGCCGTGGTTCTCCATGCGGGCGGTGACCGGTGCGGGGGCGAAGCCCGCGAGCGGCTGGTTCATGACGGGCTCCCTCAGACCTCGTACGGCTGGACGACGACGAAATTGCCGGGCGCGGCCCGGAACTGCAGGTTGACGCCCTCCCCGGTGTGCCCCGGGTAGGCGTTGCGGCGCATGCGCACCTGGCTGGAGACGATCACCTGGGCGGCGGCCGACCAGGCGACGACGGCGTTGGAGTCGACGAACGTGGTCGGGGTGACGGGCAGCACCACGGGCACGCCGTGTGTCTTGACGACGATCGTGCCGGTCCCCTGGAACTGCATGGTGAACAGCGCGCCCCCGGGGATGCCGTGCCCCTCGATGCGCCGCACCTCGTACTGGAGGGACTCGTCGAAGGCGAGGACGTTCTCCGCGGAGACACAGATCGCGTCCCCCTGGAGCTCGACCGGGTGCAGATCGGCGGCGTTCTCCGCGAGGAACACCTGGCCCTGGCCCGTGCAGCGCATCAGCTGCATCTCCTGGCCGGTGGCGTTGCCCACGATCCGCCCGGCGAAGCCGGCTCCCTTGTAACCGAAGTCGACCCTGCCCTGGTAGAGCACCATGCTGCCCTGGCGGGCCAGTACGGGCTGGCCGCCGATGCCGAGGTCCACGCGGACGAGCTTCTTGTTCTGCTGCGTCCACCGCTGCCCGGTGGGGGTCTCCTTGAAGGCCTGCAACGCGGCGGCCACACCGGCGCCGGCCTGCGGCGCGCCCTGGGGAACGCCGGATGCGGAGGGGACGCCGGGCGGGCCCGGGTACTGGCCGGGAACCTGACCGTGCGGCGGCTGCGCGCCGTAGCCGGGGGGCGTGGTCAAGGCCGGCTGCTGACCGTATCCGGGCGGGGGGCCGGGGGGAGCGGGCGGCTGGGCGTACGGCGCGGGGCCGGGCGGCGGCACGGCTCCGGCGGGGGGTGTGTTCAGGGGCGCGACGATGGTGGGCGCGGCGTGCAAGGAGGGGGCGGGCGCCGGGGCGCGGGGGGTGGCTCCTTGGGGCGGCGCGAAGCCCTGGGGGGCGGGCTGCGGCTGTTGCGGCATCGGCGCGGGAGCGGGCGCCGGGGGTGCGGGCGCCGGGGCGGGTGCGCTCGGGGCGGCGAACGCGGGCGGCGGCGAGGCCTGGGCGGGCGGCGCGAACCCAGGGACGGCACCGGGCTGCGGCTGCTCCGGCGCGGGCGCCTGCTCCTCCTCGAGGACCTCCCCGCCGAAGTTCTTCAGCAGCGCCTCGAGACCGCCGTCGAAACCCTGTCCGACCGCGGCGAACCGCCAGACGTCCTTGAGGTAGAAGTCGCCCAGCATGACGGCGCGTTCGGTGGTGAACTCCGAGCCGCTGAAGGGGTAGCGGGCCACTTCCTCGCCGCCCGCGACGATACGCAAGTATCCGGGGCCGATCTGCGACATCTGTCCGGCGCCGTCGATCGTCGCCGTGAAGGACAGCTTGTGGATGTGCGGCGGGATCCTGTCCAGCGTGACCCGGAAGGACTCCGTGTCCCCCGCCTGCGGGCCGAGGAGCTGAACGGCCTCCTCGGGTGTCTTCGGCTGGTTGAAGAAGACGAAGTACCGGTCGTCCGAGAGCCGTTCACCGGCGTCCAGACCGAAGCAGCTGATGTCGAAGGTCAGTCCGGGAGCGGAGATCTGCACCCCTACGTACAGGTCCGTGCCCGCCGTGAGGTCACTGATCCTGGCCTTGTGGCCGCGTTGGAATTCCCTGGCCATGCGTAACGACCGTCCCCCATCCCGAATGTGAGTGCGTCGCGCCAGGCTAACGGCAAACACGCGCAGCGGCGGGAGCCGGTACAGACCCGGTACACAACCGCATCGTCGCACGGACCCGGGGGCTTTTCCGTGCTCTCGGGGCTGTGCACAGGGGTGTGGAGATGGTCCGTACGACCGCTGCGGACGGGCCGCCGCGGACGGTGCGGGGACGCGTCTACTCCTCGTCCTGCGCCGGCCGGTACGGCAGCCGGCCGGCCGCGACCACCCCTTCCAGATAGCCGCGGGCGCGCTCGGTGCGCGGATACGCCTCCAGCAACCGCCAGAAGCGCGGCCCGTGTCCCGGCACGAGCAGATGCGCGAGCTCGTGCAGGAGGACGTAGTCGATGACGTACTCGGGCATGCCCTGCAGCCGGTGCGACAGCCGGATGCTGCCCTCGGCCGGGGTGCACGAGCCCCAGCGCGTGTTCTGGTTGGTCACCCAGCGGACCGAGGCGGGCCGCGCCCGGCCGTCCAGGTACTGGAGCGACAGCCGCTCGGCACGCTCGGCCAGACCGGTGTCGCCGATCACCCGCCGGCTCTCCTGGGCGGCCAGCTTGTCGAGCATGACGGTCACCCAGCGCTGCTCCTCCGCCGCGGACATCCGGGCGGGGATGAGCACGACGGTGCGATCACCCTCGCGGTACGCGGACACCGTCCTGCGGCGTCGCGCGCTTCTGCGAACCTCGATCGCGCTCGTCCCCGAGCCGCTCGGCGGCTGGCTCGTCGTGCTGCGCTGTGGCTTTCCGGCACGGTGCGGTGGGTCGGCGGGCACGCCCCGACGTTACCCGCTGCACACGCGGGAAGTCCCGCCTCCAGCAGGGTTCCGTACTCATCCCCACCCCGGGCACCTGATTCATATGACGAACACCTCCGCCTGTGGACAACCCTCGGCACGGCTCGGCCGGGTCCGGGCATGCTGGCATGCGTCGGCGGACCACCACATCCGCCGCCACATCGTGACGTACTGAAGCATTACGGACTACGGGGGCCGGTCATGCATCCGATGGTGAAGCCCGCGCTGCGGCGCGGCTGGCGCGATCTGAACACCGTGCAGTTCGGGATGGCACCCGCGCACGCGATGGTGCTGGGCCCGGTGGACACTGCCACGGGCAGTTTCCTCACCCTGCTCGACGGCACCCGCGGGCTGCCGCTGTTGCGCGAGGAGGCCCGTCGCATGGGCCTGCCGGACGGCCATGTCGACGCGCTGGTGGGCAACCTGTCGGGTGCGGGCCTGCTCGACGACGCCACCGGCGGTGGCCCGCAGGCCGACGCCCTCCGCGCCAAGGCCACCGTCCTCGACCGCCTCCGCGCCGATCTGGCGTCCCTGTCCCTGGTTCAGCCCTCACCCGGTGAGGCAGCCCGGCGTCTGGCCGCCCGCCGCTCCCTCCGCGTCCAGGTCCGCGGCGCGGGGCGGGTGGGCGTCGTCCTCGCCTCGCTCCTCGCGGGCGCCGGCGTCGGCGAGGTCGACGTCCGCGACACGGGCTGCGTCGAGCCGTGGGACGTGGCCCCGGGTGGCCTGCCTGCGGACGCGATCGGCGAGCGCAGGCAGGAGGCGGCCCGCCGCGCGGTCCGCGCGGCCGCCCCGGACCGGCTCCCGCGCCGGGAGCGCGCCTCGCGCCGTTCCCTCGACGACGCCCCGGACTCCGGCTTCTCCCTGGTGATCCTCGCCCCGCGTGACGGCGTCGACGTGCACGCCCCCGACCCGTTCACCGCGGAACCGCTGATCGCCTCGGGCACGCCCCATTTGTACGCCGGTGTCGCGGAAGGCACGGGAATCGTCGGCCCGTTCGTCCTGCCGGGCGAGACAAGCTGTGCCGGCTGCCTCGACCGGGGGCGCGCCGACCGGGACGAGACCTGGCCCCGTCTGGTCGCCCAGTGGCGTTCGGGACGCCCGCGCCAGGTCCAGGCGTGCGACCTGGCACTGGCGACCGCCGTCGCGGGGGTCGCCGCCGGGCACGCGCTCGCCTTCCTGGACGGTTTCCAGCCCGCCAGCGCGGGCGCGCGCTGGGAGGCATCCGTGCCCCGGCTCGACTGGCACGCGCGGCCGGTATGGGCGCATTCCGCATGCGGGTGCGGCGCGGCGGAGAAAGGTAAGGAGGGACACACCTCAAAGGACGAGGAGCCGCGCGAGACAATGGCGGAGCACCGGCCGTCGAGGAACCTCTCCCGCAAGGCACACGCGGCACGGCTGTCTGGGACTTGGAGGGCGCATGTCTGATCTTCCCCGGAAGGCGGTCACCCGGACCGCCAAGCTCGCCGCGCTCCCGCTCGGCTTCGCCGGGCGGGCGACCTGGGGACTCGGCAAGAGAATCGTCGGCGAGTCCGCGGAGATGGTCGGCCGCGAACTCCAACAGCGCACCGCCGAGCAACTCTTCAAGGTGCTCGGCGAGCTCAAGGGCGGCGCGATGAAGTTCGGGCAGGCGCTGTCCGTCTTCGAGTCGGCGCTCCCCGAGGAGGTCGCCGGCCCCTACCGCGCCGCCCTGACCAAGCTTCAGGAGGCGGCCCCGCCGATGCCGACCCGCACCGTGCACGGGGTCCTCAAGGAGCGCCTCGGCGAGGACTGGCACGACCTGTTCCTGGAATTCGAGGACAAGCCGTCGGCGGCGGCCTCGATCGGGCAGGTGCACCGCGGGGTGTGGCACGACGGCCGTGAGGTCGCGGTCAAGGTCCAGTACCCGGGCGCGGGCGACGCACTGCTCTCCGACCTGAACCAACTCAGCCGTTTCGCCCGTCTGCTGGGCCCCCTGATCCCGGGCATGGACATCAAGCCCCTGATCGCGGAGTTGCGCGACCGGGTGTCGGAGGAGTTGGACTACGGGCTGGAGGCGCAGGCGCAGCGGGCCCACGCGGAGGAGTTCGCAGGCGACCCCGACGTCATGGTGCCGGCCGTGGTGCACCAGTGCGAGCAGGTCCTGGTGACCGAGTGGATCGACGGCATACCGCTCTCGGAGGTGATCGCGGATGGCACCCAGGAGCAGCGGGACCGCGCCGGACAGCTGCTGGCCCGCTTCCTGTTCTCCGGTCCGGCCCGCACGGGCCTGCTGCACGCCGACCCGCATCCGGGCAACTTCCGTCTTCTGCCCGGCCCCGGCGGCGGCGACGGGAAGGACGGCTGGCGCCTCGGCGTCCTGGACTTCGGCACGGTCGACCGTCTGCCGGGCGGCCTGCCCACCCCGATCGGACACTCCCTGCGCATGACCCTGGAGGGCGACGCCCAGTCGGTCTACGAACTGCTCTGCGCGGAGGGCTTCGTCAAGGAGTCCATCGCGCTCGATCCCGACGCGGTCCTCGACTATCTCCTCCCGATCATCGAACCGGCCCGGGCGGACGATTTCACGTTCACCCGTGGCTGGATGCGCAGCCAGGCGGCCCGTATCGCCGACCCTCGCTCCCCCGCCCACCAGCTGGGCAAGCAGCTCAACCTGCCCCCGGCCTACCTCCTCATCCACCGCGTGACCCTGAGCACGATCGGCGTGCTGTGCCAACTGGGGGCGACGGTACGTCTCCGTGACGAACTGGAGGAATGGCTGCCGGGCTTCCTGCCGGAGGAAGCGCCGGAGGAGGAGGCGGCGGCGGAGGCCTGACCGGGCCGGGCTTCCCGCGGGTGTCCGTGGTGACCGGTTGGTGACCGGTTCCGCCCGAAGCCCGGAACGCGCCGCGGGGGCCGGCCCGTTCGGACCGACCCCCGCTGGGTTCTCCTGATGCCGACGGCGGTCGGCTACTGCATCACGGCCATGGCGAGCGCACGGCGGGCGCGCATCGAGGCACGCTCGGCCCGGCGCTGCATCCGGCGGGCCACCGCCAGGCGCGCGGCCTGACGTTCCCGCTCCGCCTCGTGCAGCCGCTCGCGCATATGCGCGCGAGCCATGGCTTCTGGGATGAGTTGCATCTCTCGGGTCCTGTTCTGACGCGAGTCGTTCGCGCCGGTGGTGGTGACGTCTCGGATCGCGGAGCCCGTGGGCTCACTCGTGGACGGCTTCATCGGGGCCTGCTTCTGGGGGTCGTGCGTGAGGGGGCGGTCGATCGTTCCTGCGGTGTTCATGCCGTGACCGGGTTCTTGCGCGGGCGGCCACGCGGCCGCTTCCGGGCGACGACGACACCCTGGACGAAGAGCTCGCCACCCCAGACGCCCCAAGGCTCACGCCGCTCCTTGGCGCCGGCGAGGCAGGCCTCGATCAGCGGGCAGGTGCGGCAGAGGGACTTGGCGTACTCGACGTCGGCCGGCGACTCGGCGAAGAACACCTCCGGGTCGTACGAGCGGCACGGGACGGGCACGCCGAGGTTCTCGATGGCGTCGTCGAGCGCGGTCAGCGCGGTGAGCGGGGTCAAGGTGGAGTCCTCCGTGAGGCCGGGCGGGGGGATCGTTTCTGAAGGCGGTACGGACGGGGCGTGCGCTTCGAGTTGCACGGTTCGTCTTCCTCGTCTGGTCGTTCCGGTCCGGTCGGACCGGGTGGCGGCTTGGTACCGGGTTCTTTCTTTCCCGAGGCCCCTTCGCTCTGCCGTCCCCGTTCGGGGAAAACAGAAGGGCCGCGGATCCCGGGTGGGGTTCCGCGGCCCTGAAGGCGCCGGCCTGATCGGCTATCAGGCTGGATCACTCCAGGGTTCTGGCCCACGGAAGGCCCACATCAGGTGGTGCTGCGTCGTCTGCTTCCGGAATCCGGCACCGGCCGCCGCAAAGGCATAGGCCTGGGCCTGTGCCACTACTGCTTCCAGTGCCTTGGTCGGTCGCTCATTGCGCTCGCGGATGGGAAGACCCGCGAGAGACAGGGAGGACGCCGGACGCACGGCACGAATGCCGGACAGACCGGTGCCCAGGTCGGAGGCGCCGAGCATGCACGTGGAGACGACCGAGCGATCGTTCAGTTTGGCGGTGCGGGTGGAGCGGGTGCTGATGCTGATCACTTCAATCGCCTCCTCTCGGCGTCTCGGGGGACTGGGGTGAGCCAGTCCGACGGATATGCAAGTACAACACGGAATCAGGGCCTCCGAGAAGGCCACTGTCCCCGTGGCTAAGAACCTATGGGGATTGCCGGGGCATGCGCAAACTATTTTTTCGACGAGTTGGCATCAGCCACCGTTGTCCTGTTCCCCGATCTCGCGACCTGCGCAGATGGCCAGAACATCGGCGCCGTAGCGGCCGAGCTTGCGCGCTCCGACCCCCGGGACGCGGGCCAGTTCACGCTCATCGGACGGCACCGTCTCAGCGATCGCGATCAGCGTCCTGTCGGTGAAGACGCAGAACGCGGGCTGCCCGCTGCGCTGCGCCTGCACGGCCCGCCACTCACGCAGCCGTTCGTACAGACCCTCGTCCATGTCGGAGGGGCAGTCGTCACAGCGCATCAGCTTCATCTCCCCCGCGTCGGACAGCGTGCGCCCGCAGACCCGGCAGCGGGCCGGGGTTCTGCTGGTACGGCGCGGGGTGGGCGCGGTCGCAGGCGCGCTGAAGGCGCTGACGCCCCGTTCGATTCCTCCGGTCCCCCCGGTGGCGGCACGGCCGGTGGCGGCGGAGGAGCCGGGACGCAGTCCGTCCAGAAAGCGACTCGGCCGTCGATTGGGGCGGCCGCCCGGCGAGCGGGACAGGGACCAGGAGACATGCAGTCGCTGTCTGGCGCGGGTGACGCCGACGTAAAGGAGACGGCGCTCCTCCTCGATCTGCTCGTCGGTCCGGGCATAGGTGATGGGCATCATCCCCTCGGCGACCCCGACGAGGAAGACGGCGTCCCACTCCAGGCCCTTGGCGGAGTGCAGGGAGGCGAGTGTGACGCCCTGCACGGTCGGGGCGTGCTGGGCGTTCGCCCGCTCGTCGAGCTCCGCCACGAGGTCGGCGAGGGTGGCGTCGGGTTTGGCGGCGGCGAAGTCCTGGCTCAGGTTCACGAGCGCGGCCAGCGACTCCCACCGCTCCCTGACGGCTCCGGAGCCCGCGGGCGGCACGGGCGTCCACCCTTCGCCCGCAAGGACGGCACGCACCTGCGAGGGCAGGTCGACGGCGTCGTCGAGGAGGGAGTCGTTCGCGCCGAAGCGGGCGGCGCCGCGCAGGGCGATGCCTGCCTTGCGCACCTCGGGACGGTCGAAGAACCGTTCGGCGCCACGGAGCTGATAGGGCACGCCGACGTCCGCGAGGGCCTGTTCGTAGATCTCTGACTGGGAGTTGGTGCGGAACAGGATGGCGATCTCGGACGCGGGCACACCGTCGGCGAGCAGGTCGCGGATGCGGCGAGCGGCGCCCTCGGCCTCGGCGGGCTCGTCGGCGTACTCGGTGAAGACGGGTTCGGGGCCGGGGTCGCGCTGCGAGACCAGTTCGAGGCGGTGTTCGGCGGCGCGGCCCCGGGCCTGGGCGAGCAGACCGTTGGCGAGGTGGACCACCTGCGGGGTCGACCGGTAGTCCCGGACCAGCTTGACCACCGTGGCTCCCGGGTGGCGGACGCGGAAGTCGAGCAGGTGGTCGGGGGTGGCGCCGGTGAAGGAGTAGATGGTCTGGCTGGCGTCGCCGACCACGCACAGGTTGTCCCGGTCGCCGAGCCACAGCTCCAGCAGGCGCTGCTGCAGGGGGCTGACGTCCTGGTACTCGTCGACGACGAAGTGCTGGTACTGGGCACGGACCTCCTCCGCGATGTCGTGCCGGTCCTGGAGGATGCCGACGGTCAGCAGGAGGACGTCCTCGAAGTCGATCACGCCGCGCTCCCGCTTGAGGTCCTCATAGGCGGCGTAGAGCTGGGCGATCTCGGCGGGGTCGCGGGGCGCTTCGCGGCCCGTCTTGGCGGCCGCGGCGGCGTAGTCGGCGGGGACGGTCTGGGTGACCTTGGACCATTCGATTTCGGCGGTGACGTCCCGCAACTCGTTGCGGTCGAGGCGGATGCGGCAGGCGGCGGCCGCGTCGGCGACGATCTGGACCTTGCGGTCGACGATCTTCGGGAGGCTGCCGCCGATCGCTTTCGGCCAGAAGTACTGGAGCTGGCGCAGGGCGGCGGAGTGGAAGGTGCGGGCCTGGACGCCGGTGGCGCCGAGCTGGCGGAGGCGCCCGCGCATCTCGCCCGCGGCACGGTTGGTGAACGTGACGGCGAGCACGCTGGAGGGCTGCAGGATGCCGGCCAGGACTCCGTAGGCGATGCGGTGGGTGATGGCCCGCGTCTTGCCGGTGCCGGCACCGGCCAGCACGCACACCGGGCCGTGCAGGGCGGTCGCCACCTCGCGCTGCTCGGGGTCGAGCCCTTCGAGCACGGCGTCGGCCCCGCTCGGCGGAGCCGAGTACGGGGAACCGCCGGGATCCCGGGAGAAGAGGGTGGAATGCCTTGCTGCTGTCACCCCGCCATGCTGCCAGGTCGCCGGAGCCGGGTGCGGCGGTTGTCCACAGGGGGACGGTTGCGGTCGTACTAATGCGGCGGGCGTCACGTCGGTGCGGGGGCGGGGAATGGTGGAACCTTCACGAACGTTGCCGTCTCAGCGACCACGCACCCTAGCCGTAAAGGAGCGCGACCGACATGTCGGGCACTGTGACGATGTACAGCACCTCGTGGTGTGGCTACTGCCGCCGGCTCAAGAGCCAGCTGGACCGTGAGGGCATCGCGTACAACGAGATCAACATCGAGCAGGACCCGGAGTCGGCCGCCTTCGTGGAGAAGGCGAATGGCGGAAACCAGACGGTTCCGACCGTGCTGTTCGCGGACGGCACGACGCTGACGAACCCGTCGCTGGCGCAGGTCAAGCAGAAGATCGGCGCGTAGCGGCCGCAGCGTCTCACCTGTGCGGAGGGCGGTCCCTGAAAGGCTTCAGGGACCGCCCTGCTGTGGTTTGTCCCAGATCAGCGTGTACCGCCACAGGAGCCGGCGCCGGAACCGGCAGCCGGGCAGCAGGTGCCGGGCGGCCCTGCTGACCTCGCCCCAGTGCATGGTCGAGTCCTGGACCGGCATGCCGAGCGGGTCGCGCTTGCCTCCCCGCAGCAGCGCGTGAAGCCGGCTCGCCGGCACGCCGCAGCCGCTGATCATCCAGTCCAGGGACGTCCGGTTGGCCGCCAGCCCGACGATCACCAGTCGGCCGCCGGGTGCCGTGAGCCGCACCAGACGCGCCACCGCCTCGTCGAAGGCCGTGTGGTGGACGACGGCGACCGCACTGACGAACTCGTACCCGCCTTCCGGCAGCGAGTCGTCGTCCAGGTAGTCCGCTTCGCGGAACGTGACGTTGGGGGGCACGTCCCGACGCGCCAGCCGGATCATGTCCGGCGAGCGGTCCACCGCCGTGACGGTTCCCGCCCTGGACGCGAGCTTCCGGGCGAGCAGGCCGTCGCCGCAGCCGACGTCCAGAGCCGTGCCGCAGCCATCGGGGACGGCGGCGAGGACAGCGGGGTGGTAGTGGACGTTGTGGTTCCAGTACGGGTCGCCGGTGCGCGTCGGCACCGGGTCAGACGCTCCGGGTCGGCAGGGGCTTGCCGTACCAGAGCTCGATCAGGCGGGCGGCGATGGAGATGCCGTACGGCGGCAGGACCTCTCCGGTCTCGAACGCGGCACCCAGTTCCTCGCGGGAGAACCAGCGGGCCTCGTGGATCTCGTCCCCGTCGACCTCGATGTCGGTGCTCGTGGCGTGGGCGAGGAAGCCGAGCATCAGGCTGGACGGGAAGGGCCAGGGCTGACTGGCGATGTACCGGACCTCGCCGATGGTGATGCCGACCTCTTCGAAGACCTCGCGGCGCACCGACTGCTCGATGGCCTCCCCCGGCTCGACGAATCCGGCGAGGGTCGAGAAGCGGCCCTCGGGCCAGTGCACCTGGCGGCCGAGCAGGATGCGGTCGTCGTCGTCCGTGACCGCCATGATCACAGCCGGGTCGGTGCGCGGGTAGTGCTCGGCACCGCACGCGGGGCAGCGGCGAATGTGACCGGCGGCCGCGATGACCGTGCGCTCGCCGCAGCGCGAGCAGAAGCGGTGCAGGCGCTGCCAGTTCTCCAGGGCGACCGCGTGCACCATCAGTCCCGCGTCGCGTGGCGACAGCAGCAGTCCGGCCTCGCGCAGGCCGGCCGGGCGCGCCGACTGGTCCATACGGCCGGGTAGTGCGTCCTTCTGGAGGGCGAAGTAGCTGACGCCGTCCGCGTCGGTGCCCAGGAAGTAGCGGTGGGCCTCCGTGAGGGGTGCCTCGAAGGAGGGGGTCATGACGAGTTCGGTCCGGCCGTCGGACGTCTCGTCGATGAGGACCTGGCCGCCGGAGACCACGAAGCAACGCGTCGAGGGGTGGCTCCATGCCGCGGCGAGCCATGCCTCGTCGAGCCGGTGGTGGGCGGCCCGGTCGATGCCGCTGGGCGCGGTGAGCGAGATGGGCCGGTCGGCGGTGTGGTCGGTCCAGGTGGTCACGAGTGCTTCCAACTCCCCCGGTGCAACGGTGGTTTCGGCGGGCGGTTCAGCGAGGCGTGGGTGGTGCGGGGGCCGGGTCGGGCGGGGCCGAGGCGGGCGGGGCGGCCCCTCCAGTGTGCCGCGCGGTGCCGTCCGCCCGGACGACCCGGCGACCCGCGCGTTCGTCAGTCCGCATCGCGCAGGCTCTCCCCGAGGTCGTCCCACAGGTATGCGGCGGTTTCGACGCCTTTGAGGAGCAGATCGAGTTCCACCTTCTCGTTCGGGGCGTGCCAGCCGTCGGAGGGGATGGAGATGCCGAGGAACAGCACGGGCGCGCCGAGGACCTCCTGGAGGTCGGCGGCGGGTCCGGATCCGCCCTCGCGGGTGAAGCGGACGGGCTGCTGGAAGGCCCGGCCCATGGCCCGTACGACGGACCGCAGGGCGGGGTGGTCGAGGGGCGTCAGGCAGGGGCGGGTGGCCGCGCCGAACGTGATCTCGTGCCGGATGCCGGCGGGCAGCACGTCTGCCGCCCAGGCGCGCACCACCTTCTCGATGTGGTCGGGGTCCTGGCCCGCGACCAGCCGGAAGGAGAGCTTCACCATGGCGGTGGACGGGATGATCGTCTTGCTGCCGGGGCCCTGGTAGCCGCCGCCGATGCCGTTGACCTCGGCGGTGGGCCGGGCCCAGATGCGTTCCAGCGTGGTGTGTCCCGCCTCCCCGTAGGTGGCGGTCGACCGGGCGGTGCGCAGCCACTGCTCTTCGTCGAAGGGCAGCTCGGCGAAGAGTCGGCGTTCGTGGTCGGTGAGGTCGATGACGCCGTCGTAGAAGCCCGGTATCGCCACGCGCGCGTGCTCGTCGTGCAGCGCGGCGACCAGGCGGGCGGCCGCGGTGGCCGGGTTGGGCACGGCGCCCCCGAAGGACCCGGAGTGGATGTCCTGCTCGGGCCCGTACAGGGTGATCTCGCACTCGGCGAGGCCGCGCATGCCCGTGCAGACGGTGGGAGTGTCCGCGGACCACATGCCGGTGTCCGAGACGATCACCGCGTCGGCGGTGAGCCGGTCGGCGTGCTGTTCGACGAGGGCGCGGAAGTTCGGGGAGCCTGACTCCTCCTCGCCCTCGATCAGCAGCTTCAGGTGGACGGCCGGGGCGGTGCGCCCGGTGGCGGCGAGGTGGGCGCGGACGCCGAGTGTGTGGAAGAACACCTGGCCCTTGTCGTCGGCGGCCCCGCGCGCGTACAGCCGCCCGTCGCGGATCACCGGTTCGAAGGGGTCGCTGTCCCAGCCGTCCTCGCGGGCGGCGGGCTGGACGTCGTGGTGGCCGTAGACGAGGACGGTGGGTGCCTGCGGGTCGTCGGAGGGCCATTCGGCGAAGACCGCCGGAGCCCCGGCCGTCGGCCACACCTCGGCCGTGGGGAAGCCGGTCTCCCGGAGCCGGGCCGCGAGCCAGTCGGCACTGCGCCGCACGTCCGCCGCGCGCTCGGGCTGGGCGGACACCGACGGGATGCGCAGCCACTCCGCGAGGTCGTCGAGGAAGGCGGCGCGATGGCTGTCGATGTACGTGCGGACGGCACTGTCCGGGGTCTCGCTCATGGTCACGAGCCTATCGGCCCCCGCCGGCGTCCTGGTCCTCCGGTTCCCCACCGGAGGGGCCGGCCGCCAGCAGCCGCTCGAGGGCGGGCCGGTCCGGGAGTCCCCCGGGGCGTACGACCTCGCCGCTTCGGACGTACAGGAACGCGGCCTTGACGGCGTCCAGGGGCACACCCTGCTGCTCGGCCCAGGCCAGCCGGTACAGGGCGAGCTGGAGCGGGTCGCCGCTTCGGGTGCGGCCGGTCTTCCAGTCGACGATCTCGTACTGCGTGCCGTCCTCGTCGTCCACGCGGTAGACGGCGTCGATGCGGCCCCGCACCACGCGGCCGGCGACGGAGAGCTGGAAGGGTGCCTCGACGCGGTACGGGGTGCGGTGGGCGTAGGGAGTGCGTTCGAAGGCGTCCTTGAGTGCCTCGAGGTCGCGTTCGTCGGCGATCTCGGCATCGCTCCCGGGCAGCTCCTCGGGCTCCAGCATGGGCAGCCGCAGCTCTTCGAAGCGTGCCTCCACCCAGGCGTGGAATCGGGTGCCCCGGCGCGCCGCGGGTTGCGGGGGGCGGGGCATGGGGCGCGCGAGTTCCCGGGCGAGCCCGTCGGGGTCGGCGGCCAGGCGGAGCACCTGGGAGGCGGTCAGCGACGGCGGCAGCGGCACGTCGGTGACGGCGGCGCGGGCGCGCAGCAGCTCTCCGGTGAGGGCGTCCAGATCGCGGTCCCAGGAGGCGACGGTCCGGGCCTCCTCCGGGGTGAGCGCGGGGGCGCCCTCGGACGGGTGCCGCCGGGCGTGCGGGACGGTGGGGGTGCCGTCGTCCGCGGGCACGCGCGCGTGGGGGGGCGCGGGACGGTGGGTCGTCCAGGAGTCCCAGTCGGAGTCGTCCACTTCGGCGTGGTCGTCCCAGGCGGCTTCCTCCTCGACGGGCGGCAACGCGCCCAGGGCGGTTTCCTCCCCGTCGACGTCGTCGTAGAGGTCCTCGTCGTCCGGCGGTGGCGGCCATTCCGGGTCGTCGTACGCGGAGGGGGCGTGGTCGGCCGCCGGGTGGGCGCCGTCGTGTGAGGCGACCTGCTCCAGGTGGGCGAGTACGGTCGCGGCGGCGGCGCGGCGGCGGGCCAGGGCCGCCTCGTCCAGCGGGAGCGGCCACGCGTGGTCGGTGGCCGCCTCGTGGAGTGCCGGGTTCTCCTCGTCCTCGGCGGGCGGGTCGGCCCACACCTCGATCTCGCCGTGTCCGGCCTCGCAGTGCTCGTAGAGCGCCTGGAGGAAGTCCGAGGGACCCCGGGGGCGCTTCTGGGCGGGGCCCCACCAGTGGCCGGAGCCGAGCAGCAGGGAGCGGGGGCGGGTGAAGGTGACGTAGCCGAGGCGCAGCTCCTCGGTGTGCTGGTGCTCCTTCATGGCCTCGTGGAAGGCCTTCAAGCCGCGGGAGTCCCAGCTCTCGACGTCGGGCAGGGTGTCGGCGTCGCCGCGCAGCGCGTGCGGCAGCACCTTGCTCTGGGCGGTCCACTTCTCGCGGCCCTGGGCGCTCGGGAAGGTGCCCTTGACCAGCCCGGGGACGGCGACGACGTCCCACTCCAGTCCCTTGGACTTGTGCGCGGTGAGCACCTTGACGGTGTTCTCGCCGCCGGGGAGGGCGTTGTCCAGGCCCTTCTCGTACTGGGCGGCGGTGCGCAGGAACCCGAGGAATGCGAGAAGGCTGGCGTCCGGTTCGTTGGCGGCGAAGGACGCGGCGATGTCCAGGAAGTTCGAGAGGGTCTCGCGGCGGCGGGCGGCCAGCGCGTGCGGGGACGCGGACAGCTCGACTTCCAGGCCGGTGACGGCGAGCACGCGGTGCAGGACGTCCATCAGCGGGTCGGCGAGGGAGCGGCGCAGGTCGCGCAGTTCGGCGGCCAGCCGTGCGAACCGTACGCGCGCGTCGGGAGAGAACGGCAGCCCGTCCTCCTCCCGATCGGCCTCCATGGGCAGTTCCAGGAAGGTGTCGAGGGCATCCGCGAGCGAGATCACCTCGGACGGGTCGACGCCCTCGACGGCGGCGGCGAGCCTGCGGTCCGGGTCGTCGTCGCCGTCCATGCGCGCGTGCGACACGAGGAGCCGGGCGCGACGGCCCAGGAGCGCGAGGTCGCGAGGGCCGATGCGCCAGCGCGGCCCGGTGAGGAGGCGGACCAGGGAGGCGTTGGCGCCGGGGTCCTGGAGAACCTCGCAGACGGCGACGAGGTCGGCGATCTCGGGCAGGTGCAGCAGCCCGGACAGGCCCACGACCTCGACCGGGATGTCGCGCGCGACGAGGGCGCCCTGGATCTGGGCGAAGTCGGTCGCGGTGCGGCACAGTACGGCGATCTCCCCGGGAGCGGTGCCGGTGCGCACCAGATGGGCGAGGGAGTCGGCGATCCAGTCGATCTCCTCGGCGTGGGTGCGCAGCAGGGCACAGCGCACCAGGCCGTCACGCTCGGCGCCGGGAGCCGGTCGAAGGGCCTGCACGCCCGCGTGCATCGCGCGCAGGGGCGCCGCGAGGCCGTTGGCGAGGTCGAGGAGGCGGCCGCCGCTGCGGCGGTTCTCGCTGAGGGACTGGCGGGTCGCGGGGCGGCCGTCGGCGTGCGGGAAGTGCTCGGGGAAGTCGTCGAGGTTGGCGACGGAGGCTCCGCGCCAGCCGTAGATCGCCTGACAGGGGTCGCCGACGGCGGTGACGGGGTGGCCGCTGCCGCCGCCGAACAGTCCGGCGAGCAGGACGCGCTGGGCCACCGACGTGTCCTGGTACTCGTCGAGCAGGACCACGCGGAACTCGTCCCGCAGGATGCGGCCCACCTCGGGCAGGTCGGCCAGCCGGGCGGAGAGGGCGATCTGGTCGCCGAAGTCGAGCAGGTCCCGCTCGCGTTTGGCCGCCCGGTAGCGGATCACCAGCTCGGCGAGTTCCCGGCGGGCGGCGGCCGTCTCGGGAACCTTGCGCAGGTCGGCGTTGGTGAGCCGGACGCCTTCCAGGGTGCGCAGCAGCTCGGCGTCGTGGGCGCGCAGGTCCTCCGGTGTGACGAGGTGCTCGGCCAGTTCGGCGTCGAGCGTGAGCAGGTCTCCGACGAGGTCCGGGAAGGACCGGGTCAGCGACGGATAGGGGCCCGGCGCCTCGCGCAGCACGCGTGCGGCGAGCTGGTAGCGGGTGGCGTCGGCGAGCAGGCGCGACGTGGGTTCGAGTCCGATGCGCAGGCCGTGGTCGGTGAGGAGGCGGCCCGCGAAGGCGTGGTACGTCGAGATCACCGGCTCGCCGGGCGGGTCGTCCGGGTCGATCACGTCGGGGTCGGTGACGCCCGCCTTGATCAGCGCCCTGCGGACGCGCTCGGCGAGCTCGCCGGCCGCCTTGTTGGTGAAGGTCAGGCCGAGAACCTGCTCCGGGGCGACCTGTCCGGTGCCGACGAGCCACACCACCCGGGCCGCCATCACCGTGGTCTTGCCCGATCCGGCTCCGGCCACGATCACCTGCGGGGCGGGCGGCGCGGTGATGCAGGCCGTCTGCTCGGGGGTGAACGGGATGCCGAGGAGCTCCTTGAGCTGCTCGGGGTCGGTGATACGGGCGGGCATGACTCAGAGGCTATCGGCGGCCACTGACAGTCGATGCCGAAGTGCCTGCCGCGCCGGAGGATGCGCTGGTCAGCGCGTCTGGTGCGACTGATCACACCGGTGTGGCCGCAGCCGTGCCGTCACTCCACGACCTGCCGGCCCTCCGGCCGCGCGCTGCACGACGCCCGGAACGCGCAGTGCGTGCAGTGCTGTCCGGCGGTCGGCGAGAAGCGCTCGTCGAGGACCTTGCCGGCCGCGGTGGCCAGCAGCTCCCCGACCCACTCGCCTTCCAGGGGCTGCTGCGCTTGCACCTTGGGCAGCGTTTCACCGCCGTCCTTCCTGGCGGCGCCCTGCCGCAGGTGGACCAGCTCCGCGCCGCCCGGCTCGGGGCGCCGCCCGCCGAACGCCTCGTCGACGGCGCCCTCGCGCACGGCGAGCTGGTAGACCGCGAGCTGCGGATGACGGTCCACCTCGGCGGCGCTGGGCGCCTGCTTGCCGGTCTTGAAGTCGACCACGTAGGCGCGGCCCTCGCCGTCGGACTCCACACGGTCCATGGAGCCGCGGATGCGCACCTGGTAGTCGCCCGCTTCGAGGGTGACGTCGAAGTCGTGCTCGCTCGCCACCGGTGTGCGCCCGGCACGGACACCGCCCGAGGCGACGTGCCACTTCAGGAAGCGTTCGAGCGCCACGCGCGCGTTGTCCTTCTCCTGGGCGGACTTCCACGGCGCGTCGAAGGCGAGCGCGTTCCACACCGAGTCCAGGCGTTCCATGAGGACGTCCAGGTCGGCGGGTGTGCGCCCGGAGGCGACCTCGTCGGCGAGGACGTGGACCACGTTCCCGAACCCCTGGGCGGCGGTCGCGGGCGCATCGGCCTTGACCTCGCGGCCGAGGAACCACTGCAGGGCGCAGGTGTTCGCGAGCTGGTCGAGGGCGCTCCCGGAGAGCACGACCGGCTGCTCGCGGTCGCGCAGCGGCACCTTGCTCTCGGTCGGGTCCCACATGCCCCACCAGCGGTACGGGTGCGCGGACGGCACCAGGGGCCGTCCGTCCTCGTCGACGAGGGCGGCGAGCCGGGCGAGCCGGCGGGCGGCGGCCTCACGGAGGGTGTCGGAGGCGCGCGGGTCCACGGTCGTGGCGCGCAGTTCGGCGACCAGGGCGGCGACGGACAGGGGGCGGCGGGGGCGGCCGGTGACGTCCCTGGGTTCGACGCCGAGTTCGGCGAGGAAGCGGGAGGGCTGGTCGCCGTCGTCGGCGGGGGCCTTGACGGCGGTGACGACCAGCCGTTCACGCGCGCGTGTGCAGGCGACGTAGAACAGGCGGCGCTCCTCGGCGAGCAGCGCCCCCGGGGTGAGGGGTTCGGCGAGCCCGTCACGGCCGATGCGGTCGGCCTCCAGGAGGGAGCCGCGGCGGCGCAGGTCGGGCCACAGTCCCTCCTGGACGCCGGCGACCACGACCAGGCGCCACTGCAGGCCCTTGGAGCGGTGCGCGGTCATCAGGCGGACGGCTTCGGGACGCACGGCGCGGCGGGTGAGTGTGTCGGCGGCGATGTCCTGGGCCTCGATCTCCTCGAGGAAGTTCAGGGCGCCCCGGCCTCCGGTGCGCTCCTCCGCACGGGCGGCGGTGGCGAACAGCGCGCACACGGCGTCCAGGTCACGGTCGGCGTTGCGTCCGGCGGCGCCGCCGCGCCGGGAGGCGTTCTCCAGGCGCCTGGGCCACGGTGTGCCGTCCCACAGCACCCACAGGGCCTCCTCTGCCGTGCCGCCGTCCGCGAGCCGCTCGCGGGCCTTCGCGAGCAGCGCACCGAGGCGCTGGGCTCCGCGCGCGTACGCCGGGTCGTGCGTTACCAGGCGCTCGGGTTCGGCCAGTGCCCGGGCGAGCAGGTCGTCGGAGGGCGGGGGTATCGGGTTGCCGGCCGCTCGCTCCTCCTCGCGGAGGGCGCGGCCGAGGCGACGCAGGTCCGCGGCGTCCATGCCGGCGAGCGGGGAGGCGAGGAGGGTGAGCGCGGTCTCGGTGTCCAGCCAGGGTGCCCCTTCGGGCTCCTGCCCGGTCTCTTCGGCCGCTGTGCCCGACGTCTCGGCCCGGGCCACCGCCCGCAGCGCCGTCAGCAGGGGGGTGACCGCCGGTTCGTGGCGCAGGGGCAGGTCGTCGCCGTCGATGTCCAAGGGGACGCCGGCGGCTGTCAGGGCGCGGCGGACCATCGGGATCGTGCGGGCGCCGGCGCGCACCAGGACGGCCATCTCGCCCCACGGAACGCCGTCCTCCAGGTGCGCGCGACGCAGGATGTCGGCGATGTTGTCCAGTTCGGTGCCGGGGGTGGGGTACGTGTAGACCTCGACGCGGCCTCCGTCCCGTACGGCGGCCAGTTCACGGTGCGCGCGGACCTTCTCCGCCGGAAGCCGGGTCAGCGGCATGCGCTGGGTGAGCAGCCGGGTGGCGGCCAGGAGTGCGGCACCGGAGCGGCGGGACGTCCGGAGGACCTCCACGGGTGCCGGTGCGCCGTCGGTGCGCGGGAAGGCGTGGGGGAAGTCCAGGATGCCGTTCACGTCGGCGCCCCGGAACGCGTAGATCGACTGGTCGGGGTCGCCGAAGGCCACCAGGGTCCGGCCGTCGCCCGCCAGGGCCCGCAGGAGCCGTACCTGCGCCGGATCGGTGTCCTGGTACTCGTCGACGTAGACCGCGTCGTACTGCCCGGCCAGGCGCTCGGCGACGCCGGGGCGGCGGGCCAGCAGGACCGCGCGGTGCACGAGCTCGGCGTAGTCGATCACTCCCTGGAGGTCGAGGACGTCCAGGTACTCGGCGAGGAAGGCGGACGCGGCCTGCCAGTCGGGGCGGCCTGTCCGCTCGGCGAAGCGACGCAGGGCGTCCGGGGCGAGGCCGAGTTCCCGGCTGCGGGCCAGCACGGCGCGGACCTCGTCGGCGAAGCCACGTGTGGTCAGACAGGCGCGCAGTTCGTCGGGCCAGCGCACGTGCGCGAGGCCCAGGCGCTCCAGCTCGGGCTGGCCGGCGAGCAGCTCGCGCACGGTCACGTCCTGCTCGGGGCCGGACAGCAGTCGCAGGGGCTCGGCGAAGAGACCGCTGTCCTGGTGGGCGCGGACCAGGGCGTAGCAGAACGAGTGGAACGTGGTGGCCTGCGGGGCGTGCGCCGCGCCGATGCGCAGCGCCATCCGGTCGCGCAGGTCGACGGCGGCCTTGCGGCTGAAGGTCAGCACCAGGATGCGTTCCGGGTGGCCGCCGCGGGCGATCCGGGCGGCGACGGACTCGACGAGCGTGGTGGTCTTGCCGGTGCCCGGGCCTGCGAGGACGAGCAGCGGCCCGGTCTCGTGGTCAACCACCGCGCGCTGGCTCGCGTCCAGTGGAGGGGGATCCACTCGGACGGGCGGGGTACGGACCAGTCGGTAAGCGCCACGGTTCCCCTCCCGCACCCGGGGGTGCGGCAGGCGCCTGGTGGAGGAAGAGGAGCTCACGTGGTTCGCCGGTCCTGGTGGTCGTGCTCGTGCTGGTGGTCGTACTCGTGCTGGTCGCTGCCGGCGCGGAGCGCCGTCGTCGGGGCGGGGTGGCCGGACGGGCGGCCGCGTGGGGCGGGCGGTGGTCACGGGATGAGAGGGGCGCGCGCCGTCGACGCTACGCCCGCCCGGTCCGCGGAAGCAGGGCCTCCCCCACTTCCCGGAGACACCTCTGGTCACCCCTGTCACAGCAGTCGCCCAGTGCACGAACGTACGGCATGCGGCGGGTGTGCCCTCGTTCACCCATGCGGGCGATGCGTTCCCGTTCGGCCCGTCCGGCCCAGGAAGCTTTCAGACATGTCCCTCCGCGGGTTCGACTCCGTCCCAGCGCGCCCGTCTCATGTCGATCCGCGGCAGATGCCCCTCCGAGGCGCGGCCGGCCTCCCGCAGCGGGGTCCCCTCCGCCCGGTAGTGGCCGAGCGCCTCCAGTTCCTGACCGGGGAGGAGTACGCCGTCCGCGCGGACGACGCGCCACCAGGGGACCGCTCCGCCGTAGAGAGCCATGACCCGGCCCACCTGGCGCGGGCCTCCCTCCTGAAGCCACTCGGCGATGTCCCCGTAGGTCATCACGTGCCCCGGCGGAATGCGTTCGGCCACGTCGAGGACCCGTTCCGCGTACTCCGGCAGGGCGTCGGCCGCAAGGTTCTCCTCGCTCATCCGCCCCATCCTGCCCGACGCCACCGACAATGTGATGAGAGAGCGGCCGAGCGTGACTCTCGCCCCGGCGCAGCGCTTCGGGCAGACTGTGCGCCCCCGCATTTGCACCCTGATAGCCCCGTGTGTCGGGTGGGCATGCCACCATCGTGCGGGCGGTGACTGGTGATACGAGATCAAGAAGAGACGATGAAGCAGCAGGGCGTGCACCCCGAAGGCGCGGAGGGCACCCCTGGGGGTTCGTCGCGCCCTGACACCGCCGCAGCGGCCCATCGCGCCGGCGACGAGACCCGCGAGGAGCCGGGCAAGGAGACGCGCGCCGACGGCACGCACGAGACGGCACACGACGACGGAGAGCAGGCGTCCGGAGACGAGAACGGGCACGCCGAGGCGCCCGACGGCGACACGCCGCGTACGGCGGACGCCCGGCGGCGATCGGCGCCGGACGAGAAGTGCGCCGACTCCCACAACGACGAGGTGGAGGGCGACGAACCGCTGCTCCCCGCGCGCGTGCACCGTCCCTCGGACCTGATGCGGCTTCTGGTGGGCGTACTCGGGATCGTGGTGCTGCTCGCCGTCGCCGCGTTCGCGCACGGCACCACCTCGGGGCTCGAACAGGACATCAACAGGGGCACGGGTCAGGCACCCGATCTGCTGATCAAGATCGCGGGTCTGGCCTCGAGCATCGCGATCCTGCTGGTGCCCGTCGCCTTCGCGATCGAACGGCTGATCAAGCGGGACGGGCTGCGCATCGCCGACGGCGTCCTCGCGGCGGTCCTCGCCCACGGAGTGACACTCGCCACGGACCTGTGGGTCGCCCGGGCCGCACCGCCGTCCATCCAGGAGGCGCTCACCCAGCCCTCGCCCGGCGACATCCACGCCCTGACGGACCCCGTGCACGGCTATCTCGCGCCCGTCATCGCGTATATGACCGCCGTGGGCATGTCACGCAGGCCACGCTGGCGTGCCGTGCTGTGGGTGGTGCTGCTGCTGGACGCCTTCTCGATGCTGGTCACCGGCTACACCACGCCGTTCTCGATCATCCTGACGGTGCTGATCGGCTGGAGCATCGCGGCCGGAACGCTGTACGCGGTCGGCTCGCCGAACGTACGGCCCACCGGGCGAACCCTGATGGCGGGGCTGCGCACCGTCGGCTTCCGCCCGATGAGCGCGGCGCGGGAGGAGATGCCCGACACGGCGGACAACGGCGACCGCGGACGGCGCTACTTCGTCACCCTGGAGGACGGCCCGCCCCTCGACGTCACCGTCGTCGACCGTGAGCAGCAGGCACAGGGCTTCTTCTACCGCGTGTGGCGGCGGCTGACACTGCGCGGGATCACCACGCGGCGCAGCCTGCAGTCGCTGCGGCAGGCCCTGGAGCAGGAGGCGCTTTTGGCGTACGCGGCCATCGCGGCCGGCGCCAACGCTCCCAAGCTGATCGCGACCTCCGAGCTGGGCCCCGACGCCGTGATGCTCGTCTACGAGCACACCGGCGGCCGCACCCTCGACCAACTGGCCGACGAGGAGATCACCGACGATCTGCTGCACGACACCTGGCAGCAGGTGCGGGCGCTGCAGTCGCGACGCATCGCGCACCGGCGGCTCGCGGGTGACGCCGTGGTGGTGGATCGTTCCGGCACCGTCATCCTGACGGATCTGCGCAGCGGCGAGATCGCGGCCGGGGACCTGGTGCTGCGGATGGACATCGCGCAGCTGCTGACCACGCTCGGGCTGCGGGTCGGCGCCGAGCGGGCGGTGGCGTCCGCGGTCCACGTGCTGGGTCCCGACGCGGTCGCCGACTGTCTGCCCATGCTGCAGCCCATCGCGCTGACCCGCTCCACGCGCGCGACCCTCAGGAAGTTGGCCCGGGACCGGGCCGAGCGCGAGCGGGAAGCGGTCCTCGAGGCGTCCCGGCAGGCGAAACAGGCCCGTGGGGACGAGGTCCCCGGCGGCCCCGGGGTCACCCTCGACAAGCCCGACAAGAAGGCGGTGCGCGCCGAACAGCGGGCCGAGAAGCGCGCGATCGACGAGGCACTGGAGGAGGCCCGCGAGGAGGACCTGCTCACCCAGATCCGCCACCAGGTGCTGCGGATCCGGCCGCAGGCGCCGGTGGAACCCGCCCGTCTGGAGCGGGTCCGGCCGCGCACCCTCATCAGCTTCATGGCGGGCGCCATCGGCGCGTACTTCCTGCTGACGCAGCTCACCCACATCCAGTTCGGCACGCTCTTCGCCAACGCCGAGTGGGGCTGGGTGGCGGCGGCCGTTGTGTTCTCCGCACTGAGCTACGTCGCGGCGGCGATGCAACTGCTGGGCTTCGTGCCCGAGCGGGTGCCGTTCCCGCGGACCGTGGCCGCGCAGGTCGCCGGATCGTTCGTGAAGATCGTGGCGCCCGCCGCGGTCGGGGGTGTGGCGCTCAACACCCGCTTCCTGCAGCGCGCGGGCGTGCGGCCGGGGCTCGCGGTGGCGAGCGTCGGCGCCTCGCAGCTGTTCGGGCTGGGCGGTCACATCCTGATGCTGCTGTCCTTCGGCTACCTCACGGGCACCGAGAAGACGCCGTCCCTGTCTCCGTCCCGCACGGTCATCGCGGGCCTGCTGACGGTGGCGGTGCTCGTCCTGGTGGTCACGTCCGTCCCGTTCCTGCGGAAATTCGTCGTCACGCGCGTGCGGTCGCTGTTCGCCGGCGTCGTCCCGCGCATGCTCGACGTACTGCAGCGGCCGCAGAAGCTGGTCACCGGCATCGGCGGCATGCTGCTGCTGACCGCGTCCTTCGTGATGTGCCTGGACGCCTCGATCCGGGCCTTCGGGCACGAGGAGAAGACCACGCTGAGCCTGGCCAGCGTCGCGGTCGTCTTCCTCGCCGGCAACGCCCTCGGCTCGGCCGCCCCGACCCCGGGCGGTGTGGGCGCGGTCGAGGCGACGCTGACGGTCGGTCTGATCGCCGTCGGCCTCCCCAAGGAGGTCGCGGCGCCCGCGGTGCTGCTGTACCGGCTGCTGACGCTGTGGCTGCCGGTGCTGCCCGGATGGCTCTTCTTCAACCATCTCACGCGCAAGGACGCACTCTAGGACCGCACGCGCGCGTGCCGCACGTACCCGCGTGCGGTGCTCGGCAGGGCACGCGCGCGTGGACGCTCATCCGACGGGCCCGGGCCGGCCTCCACCGGCCCTCGGGCACAGGCGACACGCGGTGAGGGCGGCCGGGAGTCACCCACACGGACCGTGTCCCGAGCGCCCCGGGCCGTGCGGTCGCACGATGGGAACATGCCGAACCGTCTCCCGTTGCGCGCCGTTGCCGTGAGCGCCGCCGCCGTGCTTGTGTCCTCCCTTCCGACGGGCTGCGCCAGCGGCTTCGTGGACGGGGAGCTGTCGAGTCAGAAGCTGACCTGGAACAACTGCCCGGCGCCGTCCGCGGCGGAGGGCGGCGGCACCGCGCCCTCGCCGCTGCCGAACGGCGGACGGTGGCAGTGCGCCACCATGAAGGCGCCGCTGAACTGGGACGACCCCACGGGCGGCACCATCGACATCGCGCTGATCCGGGTGAAGGCCAGCGGTCCCTCGAGCAAGCGGATCGGTTCGCTCGTCTTCAACTTCGGCGGGCCGGGCGGCTCCGGCGTCAGCGCGCTGCCCGCCTTCGCACAGGACTACGAGACCCTGCGCACCCGCTACGACCTCGTGAGCTTCGACCCACGCGGGGTCGGCCGGAGCGCGGGTGTGAGGTGCGAGGACGACCAGCAGCTCGACGCGTTCTTCCAGCAGGACGAGACGCCCGACAACGCGGCCGAGCTGACGGCCTTCCTCAACAACACCAAGCAGTTCAACAACGCCTGCGAGAAGCACTCCGGCAAGGTGCTGCCGTATGTGCGCACCACCGACGTGGCACGCGACATGGACCTCCTGCGCAAGGTGCTCGGCGACAAGAAGCTGCACTACTTCGGCATCTCGTACGGCACCGAACTCGGCGGCGTCTACGCGCACCTGTTCCCCAAGAACGTCGGGCGGGCCGTGCTGGACGGCGTCGTCGACCCGACGCAGGACCCGGAGCAGAGCGCGCTCGGACAGGCCAAGGGGTTCCAGCTCGCGCTCGACAACTACGCCCGGGACTGCACCTCCAGGAGCACCGGGTGCCCGGTCGGCCGCACCCCGCAGGACGTCGAGAACCGGATCGCCGCCCTGCTGAAGAAACTCGACAGCAAGCCGATCCCCGGCGTCTTCCCCCGCCGGCTGACCCAGACCGCCGCGACCAACGGCATCGCACAGGCGCTGTACTCCAAGGACTTCTGGGGCTACCTGACCGAAGGGCTGCAGCAGGCGTACGCCGGCGACGGCGAGGTGCTGATGCTGCTGTCGGACGCGATGAACGGTCGCAACGAGAACGGCCAGTACAGCAACCTCATCCCCGCGAACGTCGCCGTCAACTGCGCGGACGAGAAGCCGCGGTACACGCCGGCCGAGGTGAAGGCCAAGCTGCCGCAGTTCCGGGCCGCCTCCCCGGTCTTCGGCGACTTCCTGGCCTGGGGCATGCTCAGCTGCACCGGCTGGCCCGTGGCGGGAGCCGCCGGCCATCCGAACGTGAGCGCACCCGGTGCCCCGCCGATCCTCGTGATCGGCAACACCGGCGACCCGGCCACCCCGTACGAGGGCGCGAAGAGGATGGCCAACGCGCTCGGCAAGGGCGTCGGCGTGGAGCTGACGTACAAGGGCCAGGGACACGGCGCCTACGACAGCAAGAACAAGTGCGTGCAGGGCGTCGTGGACGGCTACCTGCTGAACGGAAAGGTCCCCGCGGCCGGCACCGTCTGCAGCTGACCGGCGACCCCGTACCGGACGCACCTGGCCGGTGCCACCCACGCGCAGCCGGACCCGCAGCCGGAAATCTCGCCCGTATTACGCGGAACCCCAGGTCAGATGGTTATCCACAGGTTGGCATGGGCTCCACCCGATCCGCCTAGCATGGCCTCATTGCTTTCCGCGGCACCGAGCGGAGAGCGGGTAGGGGGTTCAGATGTCACGTTTCCCACGCTGGACGGCCGTGATCGCCGCCGCACTGCTCATGGCCGGCTGCGGCGGCGGTTCGTCCGGCGGAGGCGGGACCTCGGGGCTGTCCACCTCGCTCTCCTCGCAGAAACTCGACTGGGGCCGCTGCAAGGGCACGTCGGCGCCGGGTGGCGACTGGCAGTGCGCGACGCTGAGGGCGCCCCTGGACTGGTCGAAGCCGGACGGCGAGACGATCGGCCTGGCACTGATCCGGTCCAGGGCCCAGGGAGGCAACCGGATCGGCTCGCTGCTCTTCAACTTCGGCGGCCCCGGCGGCTCCGGGGTCTCGATCATGCCGTCGTTCGCGAGCACGCTCTCCGCCCTGCACAAGCGGTACGACCTGGTGAGCTGGGATCCGCGCGGCGTCGGCGCCAGCGAGGGGATCCGCTGCCGCAGCGACAAGGCGATCCAGGCCGCCGAGAACGTCGACGTGACACCGGACGACACCGCCGAGGAGAAGGTGTACCTCAAGGACGCCGCCGACTTCGGCAAGGGCTGCGCGAAGGCCGCGGGAAAGCTCCTCGGGCACGTCTCGACGACCGACACCGCGCGCGACATGGACCTGATGCGCCAGGTCCTCGGTGACCGCACGACCCACTACTTCGGCATCTCGTACGGCACCGAACTGGGCGGCGTGTACGCCCACCTGTTCCCGAAGAACGTGGGGCGCATGGTGCTGGACGCCGTCGTCGACCCCACCGCGGACATCGTCGGCCACGCGAAGAACCAGGCCCTCGGCTTCCAGCGCGCGCTCGACGACTACCTGAGCTCGACGGGCCAGGACCCCGAGCAGGGCTCACAGAAGATCACCCGGTTGCTGCGGCGGATCGACGCGACACCACTGTCGACGTCGTCGGGCCGCAAGCTCACCCAGACACTGGCCCTCACCGGCATCGTGCTGCCGCTCTACAGCAAGCAGAGCTGGCCCATGCTCACCAGCGCCCTGCAGGCGGCCGAGAAGGGCGACGGTTCGGAGCTGCTGAGCCTGGCCGACAACTACAACGAGCGCGACTCGTCGGGCCACTACGGCACCACGACCCACGCCCAACGGGTCATATCGTGCCTGGACGACAGGCAGCGGCCGACGCCCGAGTCGGTGAAGAAGCTGCTGCCGGACTTCGAGAAGATCTCGCCCGTCTTCGGCGACTTCCTGGGATGGGACACGGCCGGCTGGTGCCACGACTGGCCGGTGGCCGGAGAGTTCGACCACCCGGTGGTCAGCGCGCCGGGAGCCGCGCCGGTACTCCTGGTGGGCAACACCGGGGACCCCGCGACCCCCTACGAGGGCGCCCGGAAGATGGCCGACGGGCTGGGCAAGGGTGTCGGTGTGGAACTCACCTGGAAGGGCGAGGGCCACGGGGCGTACGGAAGCGGAAGCACCTGCGTGGACTCCGCGGTGAACGCCTATCTGCTGGACGGGACCGTGCCGAAGGACGGGACGGTCTGTTCATGACGACGGCGGGGGCGCCCCGGGCGCCGATGGCACCGGAAGCCCCCGCCTACGGGCCTTCTGCCTGCGGCCCCCTGGGCGTGGCGGCGCGGATCGCGCGGCTCAGCGAGGCGCGTACGCCACACGCTCGAAGGGCCACTCGCGGGCCAGCCAGTCGCTGACGACGCGGTACAGCTCGGCGTCGAGGGAAGCATGGTCCGCGCGGACCCAGGAGCGGACGTCGGTGACACCGGGGTCCTGGCGTGAGCCGTATATGTAGACACAGCCGATGACGTCGTCCCCAGGGACCGACAGGACGGTGTAAGTGAAGCCGACGCGCCGGTCGAAGTCCTCCGCGTGCCGGCGCAGGTCGTCGAGGTTGGCCTCCAGGGACATCCCCTCCGGAGGCGGCCAGGAGCGACCGACGAAGCCGGGGGTGGCTCGGATGTGGGCGATGCTGGAGGTCCAGGCGGCGTGATCGGCAGCGTTGTGCTGAGGGCCGAGGGGCTCCAGACGGAAGCGGTCGGTGGCAGGCGGGTGCGGCACGGCGAAATCGGGAGCCACAAGGGGCTGGTCAGGTGAGGTCACCGCGGGAGGTTACTCCCCGGCCCCTACCGGCCTCTCGCGAATTCGGGGAGACGGCACCGCGCGCCCGCACGCGCTCCGGCGTGAGCGTAGTAAACGGCAGTGGCTGCGCTGAGGGGCCACCCACAGGTTCACCAGGAGTGAGATCGCTTTCGATCACGGCCGAGGAGTCTCCGAATCAGCAAGAACGTGCCCGCGACGATCAGGACCATCCCCATAAGGATCAAGACCACCCCGATGGCGATCAGAAACGTGCCAATAAAGACGAGAAGCGCCCCAATCAGGACCAAGAGCGCCCCGATGATAAGGAGAAAGATCGCGAGGACGGTCACGGTTGTCTCCTGTCCTCCCTCCCGCTCTGACTCCTTCCCATTCCCGGTGCAAACACTCTGCTTCGCGATCATCGACGGCTTGTCGCAGCCAAGAGGTCAGTCACGTCCGCTGGTGTCAGTCATGACCAGCGCTGGGCCGTCCCCGGGCCGTCCGCGGTCACCCGACGGCGACCAACAACGACAGAAGCCCACGGCATCCGAGCTGGTCAGAGCCGTGGGCTTCGTCGATCCCGCTGGTCAGCGAGACCCTTGATCAGTAGACCGGCTTGTGCGGCTCGATCTGGTTGACCCAGCCGATCACGCCGCCGCCCACGTGGACGGCGTCGGAGAAGCCCGCCGACTTCAGGACGGCGAGGACTTCCGCACTGCGGACACCCGTCTTGCAGTGCAGGACGATCTTCTTGTCCTGCGGCAGGCCCTCCAGGGCGGTGCCCATCAGGAACTCGTTCTTCGGGATCAGGCGGGCGCCCGGGATGGAGACGATCTCGTACTCGTTCGGCTCGCGGACGTCGATGATGTCGATGTTCTCTCCGTCGTCGATCCACTCCTTGAGCTGCTTGGGAGTGATCGTCGAGTCGGCGGCCGCCGCCTGGGCCTCTTCGGAGACGACGCCGCAGAAGGCCTCGTAGTCGATGAGCTCGGTGACCGTCGGGTTCTCACCGCAGACCGCGCAGTTCGGGTCCTTGCGGACCTTGACCTGGCGGTACTGCATCTCCAGGGCGTCGTAGATCATCAAGCGGCCGACCAGCGGCTCGCCGATGCCCGCGAGGAGCTTGATGGCCTCGTTGACCTGGATGGAGCCGATGGACGCGCACAGCACGCCCAGGACGCCGCCCTCGGCGCAGGAGGGGACCATGCCCGGCGGCGGGGGCTCCGGGTACAGGCAGCGGTAGCAGGGGCCGTGCTCCGACCAGAAGACGGAGGCCTGGCCGTCGAAGCGGTAGATCGAACCCCACACGTACGGCTTGTTCAGCAGCACGCACGCGTCGTTGACGAGGTACCGGGTGGCGAAGTTGTCCGTGCCGTCGACGATCAGGTCGTACTGGCTGAAGATCTCCATCACGTTGTCGGCCTCGAGCCGCTCCTCGTGAAGGATCACGTTCACGTAGGGGTTGATGCCCTTGACCGTGTCACGCGCCGACTCGGCCTTGGAGCGGCCGATGTCGGACTGGCTGTGGATGATCTGCCGCTGCAGGTTCGACTCGTCGACCTCGTCGAACTCCACGATGCCGAGCGTTCCCACGCCGGCCGCGGCCAGGTACATCAGCGCCGGCGAGCCCAGACCGCCGGCGCCCACACACAGCACCTTGGCGTTCTTCAGCCGCTTCTGCCCGTCCATCCCGACGTCGGGGATGATCAGGTGGCGGGAGTACCTGCGGACCTCGTCTACGGTGAGCTCGGAAGCCGGCTCGACCAGGGGTGGCAGCGACACGGGGACTCCGTTGGTCGGTCAATCACTACGGTTGTTCTCCTCGTAACACTGCCACGCCCTCCTTCATTCCGAGACACCCGTTCCGAGACGCGAGACGATGTCGTCCCAGTAGCCGGGCATGCCCTCCCAGGGATCGGTGCGCCCGCCGCGGTCGGTGCGGTCGGTGAACCAGATCGTGGCGGCGCCCTGCCAGCGGGCGATGCGCAGCGCCTCCTCGAGGTGGCCGCGGGGTACGCCGTGCACGAAGTGGCAGAAGCGCTCGGGCGGGTGGTCGGCTGTCCATTCGGCCACCTGCGACCAGCGGTAGTCGCTCCAGGAGCCGCGGAAGGTGACCAACTGGTCGGCGTGTTCGACGTATCCGGGATACGGGTGGGTGCCGTGTCCGAGGACGATGTGCCCGTGGCCGAGGAGCGCGCGCAGGGCGGCGACCGTGCGGCCGGTCTCGGGGAGGAGGGCGCGTTCGGTGGGGCAGCGGTCCAGGAGGAAGCCGTCGACCTGGTACCAGTCGAGATACCGGTGCGCCTCGGAGATCATCTCGGCGAAGGGGCGCGCGCCCCAGACGGCGTCGAGGTGACCGAGAACACGGACGCCAGCGGTGTGCAGCCGTCCCGCGGCCCGCAGGCAGTGCGGGTCGGGACGGGTGCCGGGGCCGTTGCTCACGTTGAGGGCGGCCCAGTGCACCGGGGTCCCGGGACGGGCGAGCGCGCCCCACTCCTCGGTGGCGAGGAGTGGGTGCGCATAGCCCGGGGTGCCGAGGCCCAGGCCCAGGTCGGTGCTCGCCGCGCTCGCCGGGGTGTTGGTCAGATGCGGCACGCCGCCTCCATCCAGATGTCCGCGAGCGACTCCTCGAGGTTGATCCGGGGCCGCCAGCCGAGCCGGTCGCGGGCGGTGCGGACGTCGGCCTGCTGCCAGCTGCCGCAACCGTCCGGGTAGGGGTAGGCGACCGGGACGGTGTGCTCGGGGTCGCCCCGGTGGTGGCCGAGGACCGGCCGCACCGGGCCCGGAGGGCCGTCCAGTTCGTGCAGGGCGCCGCCGTAGCCGGCCACACGGGCGAGGACGGCGGCGGCGTCCCGCAGGCGCACGGCGCGGCCCGAGCCGATGTTGATCACGCCCTGGGCGGCGGAGAGGGAGGCTGCGTGGACGGCGCGGGCGACATCGCGTACGTCGACGAAGTCGCGCTGGACGCCGAGGCCGCCGAGCTTGAGTTCGCCGTCGCCGGACTGCATGGCGCGGCGCAGGGCCTCGGCGAGGCGGCCGAGCGGGGATCCCGCGGGAGTGCCGGGCCCGGCGGGCGAGAACACGCGCAGTACGACGGCGTCGAGCCCGGAGCCGAGGACGAGTTCGGTGGCGGCGAGCTTGCTGACGCCGTACGGGCCACCGGGGCGCGGGACGGCGTCCTCGGCCGTGGAGGAGCCGGGCTGGCTGGGTCCGTACTCCGCGCTGCAGCCGATCTGCACCAGGCGGGCCCCGCAGCCGCTGCGGCGCAGGGCCTCGCAGACGGTGGCGACGGCGACGGTGTTGTGCCGGGTGAGTTCGCGGGCACCGCCGCGGATGGCACCGGCGCAGTTGATGACGACTCCGGGGTGCACGGCGTCCAGGAAGCGGGTGAGTGCGCCGGGGCTGCCGGAGGCGAGATCGAACCGCACGTCGGCGTCGTCGCCGCGCCCGAGCGCGGTGAGCTGGACGGCCGGGTCGGCGAGCAGGCGGTCGGCGACGAAGCGGCCGATGTATCCGTTGGCTCCGATCAGCAGGACCCTCATCGGGCGGCTCCCGGGGCGGACTCTCCGGTTCGGGAGGTGATCATCTGGCGTTTCTCCTTACGAGGGTGGTGCCGTGGATGAGAGGGACCCCGCGGTGTCGGCCCCGCGGGAGGGTGCCGGGGACCGGGTCCCGGCGGCTCGGCGCGGGTCCTGAGGTCCCCGTGTCGTGAGCCGGGTCAGGGTGATCCGGGCGGCCGGACGTGGGCCGATGCCCGGGTCAGCGTGCGGGTCGCGTGGATCAGCAGGATCAGGGCGGCCGGGGCGCAGACGAGGGCGGGGACGGCGTCCGCACCCCAGGCGTCGGTCAGGGTCTGGACCGGCGCGGCCAGCGCGGAACAGCCGGGCAGCCGGGCGGCGAAGACCGTGGCCAGGGCGGCCGCCTCCAGGCCGGCCGCCGCGCCGAGGACGACGGTGGGGGCGCGGCCGGCCTCGTGAGCGGCGAGCAGTCGGGCGAGCAGCAGGAGGGCGCCCAGGGCCCCGGCTCCGGCGTAGGCGGCGGGTTCGCCGAGGAGGGCTCCGCTGAGCGCGAGCAGTGCGGCGAGGGCGCACAGGAAGAGTGCGAACACGCCGAGGAAGAGCGGGGTGACGGAGGCCGCGAACTCCTCCAGCCCGCGGCTCACGGCGAGCCTGCGCCGGGCGTGCACGGCGAAGAGGCGGGCGCACCAGACGGCAGGGCCGCAGGCCAGGGCGAGCGCGAGGACGGGGGCGGTGGCCGGGGCCCAGGGGCCGTCGGGGCCGGCGTCCAGGGCGGCGCGCAGCAGTCCGTCGCCGAGGAGGGCGTAGGCGAGCAGCCAGCACGTCCACACGCGCGTGGCGGCCGATGTGGCGTGGGTGGGAGCGCGCAGCGGGCCACGGCCGAGTGCCGCGCGCAGGCCGAGCACGACGGCGAGGGCGCCGAGCGCGGCGACGGTGAGGCGGGTGCGGCCCTCGGTGGCCCGCAGGCCGAGGACGGCGGCCGTGCACAGGGCGCCCGGGAGCAGGGCGAGGAGGGCCCATGCCCGGGGTGGGCGGGGGTCCTCCGCGGGGGCCGGGCGCTGTGGTGGCCGGTCGTCGTCGCGAGGTACGCGCGCGTACATCTCCTCGGCGAGCGAGAAGACGTCCCGGTGCCGGTAGCGGGCGGCGGCCCGGTCGGTCAGTCCGTGGGCTTCCAGAGCGGCCGCGATCTCCAGGGGGTCGACGGCCCGTTCGCACAGCTCGCGGTGGCGGTGCATGAGCGTTTTGACGGGGTCGGCGGCGCCACGGCGGGCGGGGGGCTTGCGGGCGGGGTGCGGGCTCTCGGCGTCCGCGGCGCGCACGGCGCCGGCGGCATGGGGCCTTCGCCCCGCCGCGACGGCTCGGGGCTCTCGCTCCCCCATGGCGGCTTCAGCCCCCGCCTCGGCCGTCTCGTCCACGCGTGCGGGTGCGCCCTCCGCCTGCGGTTCCCATTCCTCCGGCCTCGTGTCCCAGGCGTCGGGACGGTGCAGTTCGCCCACGTCTCTCAGGTCTCTCATCGCGCGCCCTCCGCTGCCGGAACGGGTGCCTGGGGCCCGACGGTGGCGCGTGCGGGCGGGGGCGGGGTGCCCGGTGCGCCCGCCCAGCGGGGTAGGGCGCGGGGGAGCCGGGGCTCGGTCCAGCGGCCGGGCAGGTGGGCTTCCGCGGGTGCTCCGAAGGGCAGCGGTGCGCCCGCGTCGTCGACCACGACCCGCCGTACCGGCGCGTGGGAGACGATCTCCAGGTAAATGCCGTGAAATGCCGCCACGTTCTGCTCGACGGTGAACAGTTCGAGGGCTCGTGCGCGGGCGGCTGCGCCGAGGCGCTCGCGGCGCGCGGGATCGCGCAGCAGTGCCAGGCACGCCTCCGCGAGCGCCCGCGGGTTGCGCGGCGGGACGACGAGGCCCGTGCCGCCGATGACCTCCACCACCGCCCCCACGTCCGTGGACACCGTCGCGCGACCGCAGAACATGGCCTCCACCAGGCTGATCGGAAACCCTTCGACGACGCTCGACAGGACGACGACCGCACCGGCCGCGTACGCCTCCGCCAGGTCGGGCGCCTCCGGGCCGCCGACCTCCTCGAAGGACACGGGGTTGTCGCCGACGGCGTGCACGCCCTCCGCCTCGTCCGGGAAGAGCTGCGCGGCCAGGGCCCTGCAGTGTCCGAGGTAGTCCGTGCCCTCGGCGCCCGTCGCGGTGCCCACGATGCGCAGCCTGGCCTTCGGTTCGGCCTTGTGGATCTCCGCGAAGGCGTGGAGCAGGCTGATGAGGTCCTTGGCGGGCTCGATGCGGCCGACCCAGACCAGGGTGTGCGGGTCCGCGTGGTCGGCGGCCTCGCCCACCTCCGTGAAGCGGGACGCCTCCATGCCGGGGTAGACCGTGCGCACCTTGGCGCGGTCGGCGCCGCACCGCTCCTGCCAGCGCCTGGCGTGGGCGTTGCCGGGCGTGACGCAGGCGGCCCGCCGGTACACCTCGGCGGCCAGCCGGCGCTCGAAGGAGGCGAGCAGCGCGCGCACCGGGCGTGGCTCGTCCGTCGCTCCCAGGTAGTGCGCCCGCAGCCGCACGCCGTACTCGGTGACCAGCAGCGGGATGCCCGCGAAGTGCCCGGCGAGCAGCCCGGGCAGGGCCGCGGCACCGCCCGAGGTGGCGTGGCAGAGGTCGACGGAGCCGAGTGCGTCGTCCTCGTACCAGTCGAGCGAGAGGGGGCGCAGGGCGCGTTCGACGTGTGCGGCGACCTCCAGGAGGTCGGGGACGCCCGCCCCGCGCGCCGCCCTCAGGGCGCCCGGTGCGCGGCAGGCGGCCTCCAGGGCGCGCAGGGCGGTCTCGGAGCCCAGTGCGCGGGCCAGGCCGCCTTCGTCACGGGCGAGTTCGGCGAGGGCGTACAGGGCGGTGCCGAAACGGTCCGCCTCGGGGCCGACCGGTTCTGACGCCTCCTGCGTCGCCGGCTCCGGCACCGTGCACAGTGCGGCGGCCAGTTCCCCGTACGCCTCGGCGAACCGTCGCCGCGCCCGGCGCCCGTGGGCGGCCCCGTCGTCCTGCGCGGTCCACAGGGGTGCCGTGCGCACCCGGCCGATGTGCGGCGGCAGCGGGATCCAGCCCTCGGCCTCCTGCCGCTCGGTGCGGCAGAGCGCGTAGACGTCGAACTCGTGCTGCCGAAGTCCGCGCACGAGCCGGTCGCACCAGAGCCTGGCGTCACCGCTCACATACGGATAGCCACCCTCCGTAAGCAGTCCGATGCGCACGTGTGCACCCCCGATCTCCCGTAGGGAGCCGCCGTCGACCGGCGGCCCGCAGCGGGACGAACGTACGCGGAGGGGGCGGTGGGGCGACGGACGGTTGTCCGTCGCGCCACCAAAAGGGGTGAACGGTCGTAACTTTCCCGTACGCATCGCGTTCGATCGCGCTAAGCCCTGAGGGCAGGGCCCGGGTGTTCATCGGCTCGCGTTCGGCCGGGTCAGGCGGCGGTGAGCTCCCTGCGGGCGGTGCGCCGTTCGGCCGCGACCGCCGGGTCCAGCGTGGGTACGGCCGCCAGGAGTTGCTTGGTGTAGGGGTCCCGGGGCGACTCGTAGACCTCGTCGGCGGGGCCGTACTCGACGATCCGCCCGCGCCGCATCACCGCGACCCGGTCGCTGACCTGGCGTACGACGGCGAGGTCGTGGGCGATGAACACGAGGGCGAGCCCGAGTTCGCGCTGCAACTCGCCGAGCAGGGCGACGACCTGCGCCTGGGTGGTGACGTCCAGCGCGGAGACCGGCTCGTCGCAGACGATGACGCGCGGTTCGGCGGCGAGCGCCCGCGCGATGCCGACGCGCTGGCGCTGGCCGCCGCTGAACTCGTGCGGGTACCGGTCGTAGTGCGCCCCGTCGAGGCCCACGCGCTCCAGCAGTTCGCGCACCCGCTCCCGGATGCGCTGCTCGTCCCCCCGCTCCCCTCGGGCCCGCAGCGGGTCGGCGATGGACTCGCCGATGCTGCGCCGGGGGTTGAGGGAGGACACGGGGTCCTGGAAGACCATCTGCACGGCCGGGTTCACCCCTGCCCGCGCGGTGCCGTCGTGGCGGACCTCGCCGGCCGTGGGTTCCAGCAGGCCGACCAGCATGCGCCCCAGGGTGGTCTTCCCGCTGCCGCTCTCCCCCACGATGCCGAGGGTCTCGCCGCGCCGCACCGTCAGGGACACGTCGTCGACGGCGGCGAACTTCCGCCTGCCGTTGCCGAATTCGCGGCGCAGCCCCGCGGCCTCGACGACGACCTCGTCCGACGCGGCGCTCCGGGCAGCCCGCGGCGCGTCGACCCGCGGCACCGCGCCCAGCAGTTCGCGGGTGTACTCCGCACGGGGCTCCCCCAGCACGGTGGCGACCGCGCCGTGTTCGACGGCCCTGCCGTGCCGCATGACGAGCACCTCGTCGACGCTCTCGGCGGCGACGCCCACGTCGTGTGTGATGAGGAGCAGTCCCATCCCGGTCTCCGCGCGCAGCGTGTGCAGCAGGTCGAGGATCTGGGCCTGGACGGTCACGTCGAGCGCGGTGGTCGGCTCGTCGGCGATCAGCAGGGCGGGTTCGCAGGCGAGCGCCATCGCGATCAGGGCGCGCTGGCGCATGCCGCCGCTGAACTCGTGGGGGCGCGAGCGGGACCGCCGTGCGGCGTCCGGGATGCCCACCCGGTCCAGCACCTCGACGGCACGCGCGCGTGCGGCCCGCCGGGACGCGCGCGTGTGCACCCGGTACACCTCGGCGATCTGGTCGCCGATCGCGTAGTACGGGTCCAGGGACGACAGCGGGTCCTGGAAGACCATCGCGGCCCTGCCGCCGCGCAGCCGCCGCAGCTCGTCGTCCGACGCCTGCGGCACGTCGGTGCCGGCGACCCTGATCGAGCCGCCCACCCGGGCGCCCGTGCCGCGGTGCAGGCCGAGGAGCGCGGAGGCGACGGTCGACTTGCCGGACCCGGACTCGCCGACGAGGCCCAGGGCGGCGCCCTGCGCCAGCCGGAAGGAGAGGCCGTCGACGGCGCGCACGGAGCCGAACTCGACGGTCAGGTCCTTGACTTCCACCAGGCTCATGCGAGCACCACCCGTCGGTCGGCCACCGCGTACAGGACGTCCGCGACGGCGTTGGCCAGGACGACGAAGAAACCGATCACCAGGACCATGCCGACGACGACCGGCAGGTCGACCACGTTCACCGCGTGGACCAGTTCCTGTCCGATGCCGGGCAGTCCGAAGAGCGTCTCGGTGAGCACGGCGCCGCCGACGGCCGAGCCGAAGGTGACGGCGTTCAGGGAGATGACCGACGCCAAGGCTCCGCGCAGCGCGTGCCGGGCGATGACCGAACGCTCGCCGACCCCGTAGGCGCGGAACGTCCTGATGTGGTCCTCGGCCAGCGTCTCCAGCATCGATGCCCTGGTCAGGCGGGCGAAGTTGGCCGCTTCGATCAGGGCGAGGGAGAGCCAGGGCAGCAGCAGGTTCCACGCCCACTGCTCGGGATCGTCGGTGAAGCCGACGTACTGCGGGAAGGGCAGCAGTTGCAGCTGGCCGCAGACGACGATCATCAGGATCAGGCCGATGACGAAGACGGGTGTGGCCACGCCGGCGAGTGTGATCGCGGTCAGGGCCCGCTCGGTGAGCCTGCCGCGGCGCCAGGCGGACAGCACTCCGGTGCCGATGCCCAGGAGCAGCCAGATCACCATCGCGCCGAGCACCAGCGAGAAGCTGACCGGCAGCTTCGCCAGGAGGATGTCGGTGACCTGCTGGTCGCTCTGGTACGACAGGCCGAGGCAGGGCGCCGGGCAGTGTGCGACGGCGGTGCCCGTGGAGTAGTCCTGGCCGGCGAAGATGCCTTCCAGGAAGTGCCAGTAGCGCAGGGACAGGGGGTCGTCGAGGTGGAGCTGACGGGCGACCTGGTGGACCTGTTCGGGTGAGCAGCGCGGTCCGCAGGTGATCTGGGCGACGTTGCCGGGAGTGACGTAGAAGACGACGTAGATGATCACCGACAGGGCGAACAGGGTGACCACCGCGCCGATGACACGGCGCAGCACGAAGCCGGGGAGGCCGTTCATGCCCGCTCCTCCTTCCGCGTGACGGCTTCCGCTCCGGCTTCCCGCCTGCGTCCGGTTCCGACGCGCAGGCGCGAGGCCGCGCGCGGGTCGAGCGCGGTGCGCACGCCGTCGCCGAGGACGGTGAGCGCGAACACCGTCAGGAACAGCGCGCCGGCGGGCAGCAGCAGGTACTGCGGGGCCGCCTGGTACCAGACGTCGGCGGCGGTGAGCATCTGTCCCCAGGACGGCGTCGGCGGCTTCACGCCCACGCCGAGGAAGGACAGGGCGGCTTCGACGGAGATGTTCTGCGGCACGAGGAGCGCGGCGTACGTGATGACGGGCGCGGCGAGGCCGGGCAGCAGCTCACGGCGGGCGATCCGGGCGGTGTTCCAGCCGCTGAGCCGGGCCGCGGAGACGTAGTCGAGTCCCTTGAGCGTCAGCGTCTGGGCTCTCACCATCTTCGACAGCGTGCCCCAGCCGGAGACGAGACCGACGATGAGCGCGACGAGCACGGGCCGCGGAAAGCTGCCCGGGACGATCGCCAGCAGCGCGAGCGCCATGATCATCAGCGGCATGGAGATGAAGATGTCGGTGATCCGGCTCAGGACCAGGTCGACCCAGCGGTTGCCGAGTCCGGCTGCGATGCCCATGACGACACCGAGCAGGACCTGGACCACCGTGGCGGCGAGTGCCACGCCGAGCGACACCCGTGCGCCGTACACGAGCCGGGCGAACAGGTCGCGGCCGGTCTGCGGTTCGACGCCGAGCCAGTGGTCGCCGCTCATGCCGCCGAACGACCCGATGGGGACGCCGCCGCGCGCCGAGTCGATGAGACCCGGGTGGTACGTGGTCGGGTCCTGGCCCTCGAGCGCGGTGAGCAGCGGCGCGGCGAGGGCGACCAGGACGAGCAGCGCGACGACGGCCGCCGCGACGAGGGCGGCGCGCTGGGCGCGCAGCCGCCGCCAGAACAGACGGGCCCCCGAGGCCCCCGGGACGGGTGTGTCCGTCCCGGGGGGCCGGGAGGTGAGCAGTGCCTCGCTCACGACTACTTCACCGCGACCTGCGAGATGTCCAGAACACCGGTCCAGTCGCTGATCACGATGTTCTTGACGTCCTTGCCGTACAGACGCTTGTAGACCGGGTGGAACAGCGGGACGACCAGGGCCTGTTCGCCGATCTTCTTGTCCAGTGCGCCCCAGCGCTCGGCGGCCGCGTCGAGGTCCGTCAGCTTGTTGATCGCGTCGATCTCGTTGTTGACGGACGTGTCGTTCAGCAGGCCGGTGTTGAAGTTGGCGCCGTCCTTGACGATCTGCCGGCCGTCGAAGATCGGGGCCAGGAAGGGGCCGCCGGAGGGCCAGTCGGCGCCCCAGTGGGCCAGGAAGAAGCCGGGCTCGGTCCGGACATTGTGGATCTTGTCCTTGTAGTCGTTGTCCTCCAGACCCTGGAGCTTGACCGTGATGCCGGCCTTCTTCAGGGCGTCCTGGACGGCGGTGGCGATCTCCGGGCTGGTTTCGAAGTTCTTGGCGTTGGAATGCGTGAGCGTGATGGTGAGCCCGTTCTTGTAACCGGCCTCCTTCAGCAGCTCCCTGGCCTTGGCCGGGTCGCCGGTCGCGCCCGCCGGGAAGAGGTCGTACGGCGTGTAGCCGAAGGACTTCTGGTCGGGCAGGAAGGTCGTGGCGGGCTCGGCCAGTGCCGAGCCGCCCGCCGCGTTGATGACCGACGACCGGTCGATGGCGTACGAGACGGCCTGCCGCACCTTGGCGTTGTCGAACGGCTTCACCGTCGGGTTGAACGCGAGGTAGTTCGTGTAGCCGAAGTGGCCGGTGCCGACGCGGGAGGCCAGTTCCCTGTCGCCGGTCACCTTGGCGAGTTCGGCCGGGCCGAGGTTGGTGTCCGTGGTGACCGCGGCGGCGTCCGCCCCCTGGGACGCCGACAGCCGCTGGTTGATCACCGAGGAGTCGAGCCCGGAGCGTACGTCGATCTTGTCCGGGTAGGCCTTGCGCTGGTCGTCACCCGACCAGTACGTGTTGCGCTCCAGGACGAGCCGCTCGCCGTCGTTCTGGTTCTGGACGACCTTGTACGGGCCGGAGGAGATCGGGTGCTCCTCGTACTTGGTACCCGTGTCCTTGGCCTTCGGGACGGGCGCGAACTGGGTCTGCGTGGCCAGGTACGGGAACTCGCCCTCGGGCTTGTTCAGGTGGAAGACGATGGTCCGGCTGTCCGGGGTCTCGATGGCGTCGAGGCCCTTCTTGTCCTTGTACGGGCCTTGGTAGTCGGCCGCGCCGACCAGCCAGTCCCTCAGGTAGGGGGCGCCGCCGGAGAGTTCGGGGGCGAAGGAGCGCTCGATGCCGTACTTGATGTCGGCCGAGGTGATCGGCGTGCCGTCCTCGTACTTCAGGCCCTTCTTCAGGGTGTACGTCCACACGGTCGCGTCCTTGCTGGGGCGCCCGGTGTCGGTGGCGAGGTCCGGGACGACCTTGGCGCCGGCCGCGCCGTTCGCGCGGTTGCGGGTGGTGAGCGTGCGGAAGACGAGGGAGGGGACGTTGCCGCCGCCGGAGGTGTACAGGCGGGCCGGGTCGAAGTCCTGCTGGGGGTCGGAGTTCAGGACGGTCAGCGTGCCGCCCTTGTGCGGCGTGGAGTCGCCACCGGCGCCCTTGGCATCGTTGTCCTTCGGCCCGCAGGCGGCGGCGCCCGCTGCCACGACCAGGCTGACGGATGCCGCTGCCACACGGCGCGCTGTGAGGGACGGTTGACGCATCGGAATGACGACCTCTCGAAATTCGTCTCGCGATACGAGACGGACTGACGGAAATGTGAGACGGATCTGGGCGGACGTCTGCCTTGGCGCCGGGTCGGCGAGAAAACGCGCATCGGTCGGCGCATGCCGACGGGTCACGCGAGATCGCGCGAGATCAAGCAAGATCACACAAGAGAGGTGAGCATCGCGACGCGAACGCCTGAGGCGGGCGTCAGCAACAGTGGATGTCGGCCACGCAGAGTGCGGTCACGCCGATGAGCGCCAGCTCGATGGCGGCGCGAGAGGAGGCATGACGGGACGACATGGGCAGAAATATGAACGAACTTTCGGCGCGTGTCAATGTGACGAGAGCCGCGCCCGTCAACTCCCGGGATAGGGCCAGGGGTTGGGAAGGCAGTGGATTCCGTCGTGGTCGAGGAACTTGGTCTGCTGCTGCATGACCGGGGCGAGCTCGCCGTTCTTGTCGCAGGTCACATGGCCGTGGCCGAGACGGTGGCCCACCTCGTGGTTGATCAGCATCTGGCGGTAGGCGTGAATCGCGTCACCGTAGGTCGTCGAGCCCTGCGCCCAGCGGTAGGCGTTGATCATCACGCGCTCGGTGGAGGCCGAGTCGCAGGAGACGTTGTCCTCCGTGGTGTCGAGGCCGGACTTGGCGCACCAGGCGGCGGTGGTGCCGGGGCTGGCCAGCGTGATCACGAAGTCGGGCTTGCCGGAGTGGACGCGCTCGAAGGTGCGCGCGCCGTCGTGGGCCCAACTGCGGTCGTCGTTGAGGGTCTTCTGCACGGCCTGGGCGAAGAGTTCCCCGTCGAGGCCGAGGCCGTTCTCGACGTCCACGCGGTAGGTGTACTTGCGTCCGGTGCCGGGCGCCTTGGCGATGCCGGGCACCGCGGAGAACGTGCCGGGCCCCTTCAGCGTGGCGCTGAGCGGGTACTTCCTGTCCATCGCCTGCTCGTACGTCAACCGGGTGGCGCCGGGCGAGACGGAGGCGGTGGGGTCGGCGCCGGTGACCGGGCCGGAGGTGTCGCGGGCCCGGTCGGTGACCGAACGGGACGGTGCGGCGCCGCGGTGCTGCCCGGTGACGAACTGGCCGGCGGCGACGACCGCGAGCACGGTGACCACGGCGGCGGCCGCGATCCCGGCGTACGTGCGCCCCCTGCCGCCCGTGCTGCGCGCGGCCTCGCGGGTCCCGGCGGGCGCCGCCTCCTCGTGGGTCTCCGCGCCGGGGTGCCGTTCGTCGGGAGAAGGTGCGTGCGGGGCACGGCCGGGACGACGGGGTGTGAAGACGTCCTCGTCCTCGTCGAAGGCGTCGAGGTACTCCTGACGGGGGCCGGACAGCGACCGCTGGCGCGGGACACGGGGCACGGCACGCCGGTGCGGCACGCCTTGGGCCCCACCGGCCCCGAAGTCGCCCCAGGCCCCGCCGCCTTCACGATGCTCGGGATGACCGCCGCGGACCTGGGGGGCACCGTCGGGGAGCCGGGGTACGCCATGGGCGGGGGTGCCTTCGGCGGAGCGCCGGGTGTCCCGGGCGGGCGCCGCCTCGGCCCTGGGCCGGGTGGCGCCGGCCACCGCGCCCCGTGCCGGTCCGTCCGCCGCCGGTATGCCCGGCACCGCCCCGGCGTCGCCGCTCGCCCCGTCGCCCCGCCCCTTGCGGCTGTGTCGTCCCACGCCGCGTCTCAGCTCCTCGTGTCCGCCGTACCGGTGTCGTCGCTCGCCGTCTCCCGGGCGGAGGCCCCGGTGGAGGTCCCGCCCGTCGCCGCCGTACCCGCGCTCGCGGGGTCCTCGCCCGACTCGCCGGTGTCGGCGACGAGTTCACGGAACGCGGCGGCCACCACGTCGGGGTATTCCATCATCGCGACATGGCCCGCCTCCGGCAGGGTCAGCAGGCGCGAGTCGCGGAAGGCCCGGGCCGCTCGCTGGGCCATGCGGAAGGACACCAACTGGTCCCGGCCGCCGTAGACCAGCAGCGTCGGCGCGAGGACCCGTTCCGCCTGGCGCCACAGCCCGTGCTGCCCGCCCAGCGTGTAGGCGTTCACGATGCCGCGTGCCGAGCGGGCCATCGCGTCCCAGAAGTACGGCAGCCTGAGCCGCCGCTCCATCTCCTCCACCGCGTTGCGGAAGCCCTCCGGCGTGACCCGTCCAGGGTCGCCGTAGCACAGGGCCATGACCCCGCGGACGCGCTGCTCGGCCGTCCAGTCCCGGGTGTACCGGGTGAACAGGGCGGTGACCCCGGGCAGCGCGAGCAGGCCCGTGGGGATGGCGCCCCGCTGGATGAGGATCTCGGGGAGCGCGGGCGAGACGAGCGTGAGCGTGCGCACGAGATCGGGACGGACGGCCGCCACGCGGGTGGCGACGGCTCCGCCCATCGAGTTGCCGAACAGGTGCACGGGACCGCGTCCGGCCCCGTCCAGGTAGCGGATGACCGCGCGCGCGTGCCCGGTGACGGAGTAGTTGCCGTCGTCCGGCGGCGGCGAGTCGCCGAAGCCCGGCAGGTCGACCGCCTCGCCGTCGACGTGCCCGTCGAGCAGCGCCATCAGCGCCGACCAGTTCTGGGATGACCCCCCGAGGCCGTGGACGTACAGCGCGGGTGGCAGCCCCTCGCGCCGTGGTGGCCTCGAGCGCACCGTCAGCGTGATCCCGGGCAGCGCCACCGACCGGAGTCGCTCGCCTTCCTCGACCCTGACGGGCGCCACCTTGGGGAGAACATTGGCGGCCGGGACGGACGGCAACTCGGTGGAAGACATGCGGCAATGTTACGAGACGATCACGCAGTGGTTCATGTGTTCGCCGTCACAACGACGGGCCGGGGGGCCCGGCGTGAAGAGTTTCCCGCACCCGATAAAGGGCCTCACCACACATAGCGTCCGGATCCCGTGTCTCCTAGGCTCGTAGCAGGGCACCCGCACATGGACCCCGCCTCTTCGGGGGACGTTCCAGGAGTTCTAGGAAGGGAGCCCACCATGGCCGTAGACCCCACTGATCCCGAGACGTTCGAGGACGACGCGAACGACGCCGCCGAACTCGACGTGGAGGCCCCGGAGAACGACGCCGCCGAACAGCACGCGGAACTGGCCCCCGAGCGGGACGAGACCCCGACCGAGGACGACACCCTGCAGGCCAACGAAGCGGACCTCGCGGAGCAGGCGCGCGTCGTCGCCCTCGACGAGGACGACTACCGGTGAGCCCTCGGTGGGCGGCGAGATCGGTGAGGTACGACGACGACCACGTGGAGTGAGGGGACGGGTGCGATCGGTGAGCGACCGCGAGCCGTCGTGCGGTGCCGGGGCGTCCGTTCACGGGGTCTGCCCGCACTTGGCGCGTTCGGTACGGCTTTCGCCACCGTCCGGTCCGTGAAATTCTGCGTTCGCACCGCGCACAGCACGGTTACCCAAAAGTACGATGGCGGCGCGGCGCACACCGCATGTGGACGATTTTGGGAGGCGGCGTGACAGCCATCGAGCAGACAGAGGCGGCACGCCCGCGAGGCACGCGCCTGCCGCGCCGTGCCCGACGGAACCAGCTGCTGGGCGCCGCGCAGGAAGTCTTCGTGGCCCAGGGCTACCACGCGGCCGCGATGGACGACATCGCCGACCGCGCCGGCGTCAGCAAGCCGGTGCTCTACCAGCACTTCCCGGGCAAGCTCGACCTCTACCTGGCTCTGCTGGACCAGCACTGCGAGGCCCTTTTGCAGGCGGTACGGAACGCGCTGGCGTCGACGACCGACAACAAGCAGCGCGTTCGGGCGACCATGGACGCGTACTTCACGTACGTGGAGGACGACGGCGGTGCCTTCCGGCTGGTGTTCGAGTCGGACCTGACGAACGAGCCCGCCGTGCGCGAGCGTGTCGACAAGGTCGCGAACGAGTGCGCGGAGGCGATCTGCGACGTCATCGCCGAGGACACCGGTCTGTCGCGGGCCGAGTCGATGCTGCTGGCGTCGGGGCTCGGCGGCCTCGCCCAGGTGGTGGCGCGCTCCTGGCTGCACAGCGACCGCAGCGTGCCGCGCGACCAGGCGGTACAGCTGCTGACCTCGCTGGCGTGGCGGGGCATCGCGGGCTTCCCGCTGCACGGGAGCGATCAGCACCACTGACCCCTCGGGACCCGATCGACGCCGTTGCGGCCCCGTCCGGACACCACCGGGCGGGGCCGTACGGCTGTTTTGTTCCCGGCCGGTGTTCGCTCCTGGCGTGCCGGAGCGGAGCGTGCACGTCCCCTCACCGGGCTAATGTGTGCTGGTACGGCGCGGACGGCCGCGCACATCACTGACCGTCGGAGGGACAAAGCCGTGGAGGTCAAGATCGGCGTGCAGCACGCGCCCCGCGAGATCGTTCTGGAGAGCGGGCAGAGTGCCGAGGAGGTCGAGCGCGTCGTGTCCGAGGCGCTGGCCGGCAAGTCGCAGCTGCTGTCCCTCGTGGACGAGCACGGCCGCAAGGTCCTCGTCCCGACCGAGCGTCTCGCCTACGTGGAGATCGGCGAGCCCACCCCGCGCAAGGTGGGTTTCGGCGCGTTGTAGTTCCGGACGGAGCAGCGGAAGGGGCCCGGCGGTGCGTGTGCCGCCGGGCCCCTTCCGCTGTCCGGGGAATGTGCCGCGCGAAGACCACACAGACGGAGCACATCCGCTCCACAGGGGATGATTGTGTTCCGCGCGCCGCGGGTAGTACCGGCTACGACCGATTTGCCCAGGCAGCAGCCGTGCGGGAGGGAACCTCGTCATGCTCTTGGAAGCGCTCGGCTCCGCCGTCCTCGGGATCGCCCTGGCCTGGGTGGCCGCACGCCGGCTGCCGCACCGTCTGCCGAGCCGCGCCCTGGTGCTGTCGACGGGTGCGGCGGGGGCACTCTTCGGTGCCTTCCTCACCCACAGCGCGCTGGGCCCGGCGGCTCTCCCGGTGATCCTCGTCGGGGCGCTGGTGGTCTCGGCGGCGTCGCTGTCCCTGCTGCTGAGGCCGGCGGAAAGACTGCGGCGCCACTCGGCGACGGCCTGAGCGCCGCCGCCGGGCCCGCTCCGAGGCCGGCCGCCGGGAACGGCGACGGCCGGGACACCTCGAGTGGGGCGGCGCCCACCCCGCGCGATGTCCCGCGGGAGAAACGCCCCGCCGCACGTCGTTGACACGCCGGCCGTTGTGAGGCCCTCCGGCCGCACGGCACCCAGGCCCTCAGCGCGGCACTCCTCGGGAGCCGCGCCCGCCGGACGGGCGCCGCGCGGCTCACGTCATACGTCCGGCCGCCGCCGCAGTGTGCGGTGGCGGCCGGACGGAGAGGGTGCCCGGGCCGGGGCGTCCCGGCGGCCGGAGGCGTCAGGCGGCCAGGCCGAGCGCCGCCATCCGCTTGGTGTGGGCCTCGGTGATCCTGGAGAACATCCTGCCGACCTCCGCGAGGTCGAAGCCGTCCGCGACACCGCCCACCAGCATCGTCGACAGCGCGTCCCGGTCGGCCACCACCCGCTGGGACTGCGACAGCGCCTCGCCCATCAGCCGCCGTGCCCACAGCGCGAGCCGGCCGCCCACACGCGGTTCGGCCTCGATCGCGGCGCGCACCTTCTCCACCGCGAAGTCGGCGTGCCCGGTGTCGTCGAGGACGGCCAGGACGAGTTCGCGGGTGTCGGCGTCGAGGCGGGCCGCGACCTCGCGGTAGAAGTCACTCGCGATCGAGTCGCCCACATAGGCCTTGACGAGCCCCTCCAGCCAGTCGGAGGGCGCCGTCTGCTTGTGGAAGCTGTCGTACGCCGCCACGAACGGCTCCATCGCCTCCGTCGGCTCGGCCCCGATCTCCTTGAGCCGGTCCCGGATCCGCTCGAAGTGGTGGAACTCGGCGGACGCCATCTTCGCCAGCTCCGCCTTGTCCGTCAGCGTCGGCGCGAGCTTCGCGTCCTCCGCGAGCCGTTCGAACGCCGCCAGCTCCCCGTACGCGAGCGCGCCCAGCAGGTCCACGATCGCGGCACGGTACTGCGGGTCGACGGAGGCGGTCGCCCAGTCCTGGGCGGCCACTCCGGTGGGTCCGGCGGGGGCCTCGGGGCTGTCGGGGGCGTTGTCAGGCGTCGTCATGAAGCGCACAATAGCCCGCCCGCCGCCCCGTGGAAGTCCCTGGTCAATCAGTGTGACGACGGCTACGTGACCGAATCGGCCACCGCGAGTGCACGATTCCGGGGTACAGTGGTAATGCGCCTGCTGAGTACGCACGTCTATGAAGACGGTGTATCTCGACGGGCCGCATGTATGAGGATGCCCGGTCGGTGGCCCGATCGGCTCCGACCCGACAGCCCTCCTCGGGCGTACGGCACCTGACGTATGCGTCCGGAGGGACCCTCAGCGGTACGAGCGCTGGAGCGTCGGCGTGGTCCCGTGCCACAGGCCCGTCCCCCAAGCAGGCCGACGTCATCCGGCACGGTCACGACCCCCGCGCTCGCCTCGCGCCGCCCACACAGAAGAGGCAGCACCCTGACTACCACTTTCCGAGACCTCGGGATCCTTCCCGAGACGGCCGAAGCCCTCGAAGCCGTCGGCATCGTCAATCCCTTCCCCATCCAGGAGATGACACTCCCGGTAGCCCTCTCCGGCACCGACGTCATCGGCCAGGCCAAGACCGGTACCGGCAAGACCCTCGGCTTCGGCCTCCCGCTCCTCGAGCGGGTCACCGTCCCCGCCGACGTCGAGGCGGGCCGCGCCAAGCCCGAGGCGCTCACCGACGCGCCGCAGGCGCTCGTCGTGGTCCCCACGCGCGAGCTGTGCACCCAGGTGACGAACGACCTGCTGACCGCCGGCAAGGTGCGCAACGTACGGGTCACCGCGATCTACGGCGGCCGGGCCTACGAACCCCAGGTGGAGACCCTGAAGAAGGGCGTCGACGTGGTCGTCGGCACCCCCGGGCGTCTCCTCGACCTCGCCGGCCAGAAGAAGCTGAACCTGAAGCACGTCAAGTGCCTGGTGCTCGACGAGGCCGACGAGATGCTCGACCTGGGCTTCCTGCCCGACGTCGAGAAGATCATCGACATGCTTCCGGCCAAGCGGCAGACCATGCTGTTCTCGGCCACGATGCCGGGCGCGGTGATCGGTCTGGCCCGCCGCTACATGTCGCAGCCGACGCACATCCGTGCCACCGCGCCGGACGACGAGGGCGCGACGGTCGCCAACATCAAGCAGTTCGTCTACCGCGCGCATTCCATGGACAAGCCGGAGATGGTCGCGCGCGTCCTGCAGGCCGAGGGCCGCGGGCTGGCGATGATCTTCTGCCGGACCAAGCGGACGGCGGCCGACATCGCCGAGCAGTTGCAGCGCCGCGGGTTCGCCTCCGGCGCGGTCCACGGCGACCTCGGGCAGGGCGCGCGCGAGCAGGCGCTGCGCGCGTTCCGCAACGGCAAGGTGGACGTGCTGGTCTGCACCGACGTGGCCGCGCGCGGCATCGACGTCGAGGGCGTGACGCACGTCATCAACTACCAGTCGCCCGAGGACGAGAAGACGTACCTGCACCGCATCGGCCGTACGGGCCGCGCGGGCGCGTCGGGTACGGCGATCACGCTGGTCGACTGGGACGACATCCCGCGCTGGCAGCTGATCAACAAGGCGCTGGAGCTGGACTTCAACGACCCGGTGGAGACGTACTCCACCTCGCCGCACCTCTATGCGGACCTGGGTATCCCCGAGGGCACGAAGGGTGTCCTGCCGCGCTCCGAGCGCACGCGCGCGGGGCTTGCGGCGGAGGAGCTGGAGGACCTCGGCGAGACGGGCGGCCGAGGGTCGCGCGGCCGCCGCTCCCCCGGCGTCTCCGCAGAGGGCGAGCGTCCGGCGCGTACGCCGCGCCGTCGGCGCCGTACGCGCAATGGTGAGCCGCTGGAGACGCCGGCCGGCACGGACACGGCCGCGACGGAGGCGACCGAGTCGGCGGAACGCCGTACCCCCCGGCGGCGTCGCCGCATGCGCGGCGGTGCACCGGTGGAGGCGGCGGTGCCGGTGACGCCGGTGACCGCGGAGCCGACCGCTCCGGAGGCCGCCGAGGCGGCGGTGACGGCCGTGGAGACGGTTCAGGGCACGGAGACCAAGCCACGCCGCCGCCGCACCCGCAAGGCCGCGGAAGCGGTCCAGGCCGCGCCCGAGGCCACCGCGGC
>NZ_JBVHTR010000018.1:92222-180455 GCF_055565775.1 Streptomyces sp. NPDC028331
CGACGGAAACGGTCCCGGCCACCGCCGAGCAGGCCGTGGACACCGCCGAAGCCGTCGAGGCCAAGCCCCGTCGGCGGACCCGCAAGGCCGCCGAGGCCGCCCCGGCCGCCGACACCGCGACCGAGGTCACCGAGGCCGCACCCCGTCGGCGCACCCGCAAGACCGCCGAGACCGCCGTCGAGACGGCCGAGGGCGTGACGGCGGAGGCCGAGGCCCCGTCCAAGCCGCGGCGCACCCGCAAGACGGCACAGGCGGCTCCCGCCGAGGACACCGAGGCCAAGCCGCGCCGCACCCGCAAGGCCACCGCGGCGACGGAAACGGTCCCGGCCACCGCCGAGCAGGCCGTGGACACCGCCGAAGCCGTCGAGGCCAAGCCCCGTCGGCGGACCCGCAAGGCCGCCGAGGCCGCCGTGGACGGTGTCGAGGTCGCCGAGGCCAAGCCGCGCCGTACCCGCAAGGCCGCCGAGGCCGCGATTCCCGCGCAGGCCGCCGATGAGGCCGAGGCCAAGCCCCGGCGCCGTACGCGGAAGGCCGTCGCCGCGGAGGCGGAGATTCCGGCGCAGGTGGAGGAGGCCGCCGAGGCCAAGCCCCGGCGCCGTACGCGCAAGGCCGCGGAGCCCGCGGAGGGCTGACCTCAGCGGTGAGCCACGGCTCTGATCGTCGATGGCCCGTCCCTGTCACGCACAGGGGCGGGCCATCGGCGTTCTCGGCTCCCGGTACTCTCACCCCCATGAGTCGTCCCCCCACCTTCACCCCGCCCCCCGGCGTCCGTGCGTACCGGCTCGCCACCGAGCGCGGGGAGTTCGCCGTGCTCGACGCGGACGCGGTGACGGCTCGGGTGAAGGGGACCGCCCTGCTGCTGCCCGGTTTCACCGGCAGCAAGGAGGACTTCATCGTCCTGCAGCCGCTCCTCGCGGCGGCCGGGTACCGTACCGTCGCCGTCGACGGGCGCGGGCAGTACGAGTCCCCCGGCCCCAGGGACGACGAGGCACCGTACGCGCAGGCCGAGTTGGCGCGGGACGTGATCGCGCAGGCGCAGGCCGTCGGGGCACCGGTGCATCTGCTCGGGCACTCCCTGGGCGGTCACATCGCCCGGGCCGCCGTCCTCCTCGACGCCTCCGCGTTCGTCTCGCTCACCCTGATGGCCTCCGGCCCGGCCCAGGTGTCCCTCCCCCAGCAGCAGCGCGTCAAGCTGCTGCACGACGCCCTCGCCGTGCTGGACATGGCCGGGGTCTGGGACGCCATCCAGGCCTTCGAACCGGTGGAGGACAGCGGCGCCGGCGACCTGGAGGAGGGGCTCTCCGACGGGGACGACCTGCGCCGCCGCTGGATCAGCAACAGTCCCGCCCAGCTCCTCGCCACGGGACGGCAGTTGTGCGAGGAACCCGACCGTGTGGCCGAACTCGCCGCCGTCGGCCTGCCCGTCCATGTGCTGTCCGGCGACCGCGACGACGCCTGGCCCGTCCCGCTGCTGGACGACATGGCGGCCCGACTCGGCGCCCACCGCACCGTCGTACCGCACGCGGAGCACTCCCCCAACACCGACCAACCCGAGGGGACGGCCCGCGCCCTCGCCGCCTTCTGGGACCGGCTCGCCTGAGACCCGGGCGTCGGACTCCCCGGCCGCGGCACTAGTACTGCGCCTGCAGGTGCTCCCAGAAGCCGTCGCGCAGGGCGCGGCGCAGGTCGGCCTGGCCGCGCAGCGAGTACTGCAGCAGGTTCTCCGCCTCCACCAGCAGGTCCTGGTCGACGGAGCCGGGCAGGTAGGGGTGGCCGGGCAGCAGTTCGGCCATCGACTCCCGGCCGCGCTCCGCGAGCCACTTGGCGGCGACCTGCGCACCCACGAACCGGACGTCCTCGCGGGTGGGGCGGGCCGTGGAGGACGGCTCGTAGGTCGCGGCCGTCCGGCGGCTCACGTAGGGCTTGAAGAAGTCGAGTTCCAGGGTGCGCTGGCTGTCGACCTCCCACAGCAGCGGTTCCGCCTGGTTGCGGCCCTCGGGCGCCTCGATGCCCCACAGGTGTACCCGGGCCCCGTACCCCTGTGCCGCCTCCACCGCCGACACCAGGTCCTCGTCGCCGCCGATGAGCGCCGCGTCGCTGATGGCGCGGTGCCGGGCGAGGGATTCGAGGTCGGTCCGGATCAGGGAGTCGACGCCCTTCTGCTGGTTGTTGGCGTTGAGGTTGCCGAGCCGCACCTTCACGTCCGGGAGTTCGGCGATGGACTGCTGTTCGGCGGTGTGGATGCGGCGTCTCGCGCCGTCGTACCAGTACACGCGCAGCAACCGGCTGTCCGCGAAGACCTGGCGCGCCTTGTCGATGAGGGCGTCGATCAACCCCTCGGCGTCGAGGTCGAAGGCCCGGCGGTCCTCGGTGCCGGCGATGAGCCGTCCTGCGGCCGCGTAGAGGTAGCCCGCGTCCACGAAGATCGCATGGGTCGAGGGCGTCTTCGCCACTTCGGCGAGCATGCGCTGGAGCAGCTCGTTCGTTCGGTCGATACGGGCGCCGAGCGCCGCCAGGTCGTCGTTCATATGTCTTCCATTCTCCCGGCGGTCACGCTGCGATCACAACCGATGCCGGCGTGTGCACCATGAACACAAAACGACCGTCGACTCGGTTGATTACCGGTCAGTAATTAGCGACTCGAAAAATTTCCTTAGCGTAGGGAATGTTTGTAACAAGCACCTCGTTGACTACTCACGTGGGCCGGGGCACAGACGCTCCGCGCTCCACTCACCAGTAGTTCTCCGCAGGAGGATGACCAGACGAAGGGAGAAGCCCATGCGCTTCGAAATCATGCGACTCGACGACGTCGACGGTACCCCCGTGGACACCACCGTCGTGGACGCCGCCTCCGTCAACCAGATCGTTCAGCAGGCCGCGGCCATCGGGCAGCGGCTGTGGATCCGCCCGGCCGACGCGCCGGCCTCATAACGGCTCGACGACACATACGCCGCACAACGGCGTGGACGACTTCGGAGCCCCGTACGGCATCGTGCCGTACGGGGCTCCGCGCGTATCGGGCCCGGCCGGGCGGTCAGCTTCCGTGGATGACCCGGGTGACCCCGTTGATGATCTGCTGCACGGCGATCGCGGAGAGCATCATGCCCGCGAGCCGGGTCACCAGGACCACCCCGCCGTCCTTGATGACGCGGATGATCAGCAGCGAGTAGCGCATGACCAGCCAGAGCACGACATGGATGGCGAGTATCGCCGTCCACACGGACACCTGGGTGCCCACGCTGTCCGCCTTCTGGACCGCGAGGATCACCGAGACGATCGCCCCCGGGCCCGCCAGCAGCGGCATGCCGAGCGGCACCAGCGCCACGTTGACGTCCTTGGTCTGCTTCGGCTCGTCCGTCTTGCCGGTCAGCAGGTCCAGGGCGATCAGAAGAAGCAGCAGCCCGCCCGCGATCATCAGCGCGGGCACGGAGACGTGCAGGTAGTTCAGGATCTGGTGGCCGAGCACACCGAACACGGCGATGACACCGCCGGCCACGCAGACGGCCTGGAACGCCATGCGCTTCTGCACCTTGGCAGGGCGGCCGGCGGTGAGCGCCAGGAAGATCGGGGTGATCCCGGGGGGATCCATGATCACGAACAGGGTCAGGAAGAGGGAACCGAAGACGGCGACGTCGAACATGGGTGCCTTGCGATGAGGTGCGGACGAGCATGCGGCGGCGGACGTCCCGCAGCCGCCGCGTGCCGTCGTCGTCCGGCAGGACGTACGACGGCGAGCGCGGCGGCGATCGCCGGATGCCGGAAGGGGGAAGGGGAAACGGGGAAAGGAGAGAGCTGCGAAAGGGTCAAGCGCCGCGGGGTCCGCCGGTGCCCGGGACCGGGAACGCGCCGGTGGCCCGCCGGATGATCTCCCCGTACACCTCCGGGTCGGTGGTGTACTCACCGAGCACGCACGTCTTGCGGCTGCCGTGGTAGTCGGAGGATCCGGTGACCAGCAGGCCCAGTTCGGCGGCGAGACCGCGCAGCCGGGCCCGGGTCGCCGGGTCGTGGTCCATGTGGTCGACCTCGATGCCGTCGAGCCCGGCGGCGGCGAGGTCGGCGATGGCGGACTCCGGAACGGTCCGGCCCCGCTTGGCGGCGGCCGGGTGCGCGAAGACGGTCACCCCGCCCGCGGCCTTGACCAGCCGGATCGCCTCGAAGGGGTCGGTCTCGTGCTTCTGCACGTACGCGCGCCCGCCGTCCGCCAGCCACTCGGGGCTGAACGCCTCGGAGACGCTGCCGACCACGCCGAGTTCCACCAGGGCGGAGGCGATGTGCGGCCGTCCCACCGAGCCGTCGCCGGCGATGCGGGCCACCTGCTCCCAGGTGATCGGCACGCCCAGCTCCCGCAGCTTGGCGATCATGGCGTGGGCGCGCGGCACCCGGTCGTCCCGAACCAGCTCGCGCTCGGCGAGCAGGTCGGGCTCCTCGGGATCGAAGAGGTAGGCCAGCATGTGCATGCTGATGCCGTCGTACCGGCAGGAGAGCTCCGCACCGGTGACCAGGGTCAGCCCCGCGGGCAGCGCCTCGATCGCCTCCGCGTGACCGCGGGTGGTGTCGTGGTCAGTGAGCGCGACGACGTCCAGTCCCGCGGCGGCGGCGCGCAGCACCAGCTCGGCCGGGGTGTCCGTACCGTCGGAGGCGGTGGAGTGGGTGTGCAGGTCGATGCGCACGACACGTACTCCAGGCGGTGACGGGACGGAAGGGGACGCTCAAGGATAACGGCAGTTCCGGAACCCCTGTCACACCCGCACGACCACTGCGCCCCCTACGACCCCCTCCCGCCGTCCGGCGGGCCGCGTCACGGCCGACCAGGCCGTGCGTCAGGGCCCGAGCATGCCGACATCACGCCGGAGCAGGCCGGGTCAGGGTCCACGACCGGCGGGCCGGTTTCACGGCTCGAGCAAACGGGGTGCCACGACCGACAGGCCGACGCCACGGCTCGAGCAGGCCGGACGCCAAGACCGGCAGGCCGACGCCACGGCTCGAGCAGGCCGGATACCAAGACCGACAGGCCGGCCTCACGGCTCGAGCAGGCGCGGCGACAACGCCCCGATCGGCAGGAGGTCGACCTCCGCCCCGGCGTCCCGCAGATCCGTCAGGACCATCTCGTCGTACATCAGCAGGCCCGACTGTTCCGGCCAGACGACGGCCCACAGCCACAGGCCGCGCGCCTCGCCCGCGAAGACCGCGCGGTCGCCCGGGGCACCCGAGACGTGCCACAGGGGGGTGGGGCGGCCGACGGCGAGCACCTTGGCCTGAGGCGGTTTCTCCACGTTCATGTACGGCCCGGGGTCCGGCCCGTCGATGCCCGCGTACCGCGCACCGAGCCCGACGCCCAGCTCCTCGGCGACCAGGATCAGCTCGCCCATGCCGCCGAGCGGTCCCGGGCCCGAGCAGGCCACGGCCGTGGCGCGGCCCCCGCTGCGGTCGTCGCCCGCGTAGGCCACCCCCGTGAACAGCCAGCCGACCGGCAGCGGCCACGGCATCCACACCGGCACCCGGGCGCGGTGCACCACGACGCTGAGGGCCTCGACGCTGGGCGGGATCACGGGCTGCAGCGGATGCACGGTGCCGTGGACATCGCACTGCCAGGAGTCGGCAAAGAGTCCCGGAGCCCTGACCCGGCCACCGCACTTCGGGCAACTGGGTTCGCCCCTCATAGGCCCCCACGGTCCTCCCCGTCCCGCGCCGCGTCAAGGACGATCACCCGTCCGGCGTGTGCCCCTCACGCCCGCTTCACCTGCGGAACTAGATGCTCCTTGCATTAATTAGCGGATCTAACTTAATATGTGTATACGCCAACCATTCCGATCCAGGACGTGCGAGGAGACACATGAGGAGCACCACAGGAGGAGAGCCCGCCACAGCAGCCGGAGCGGACCCGTTCGACGAGGGGGCCTTCGGCATCCTGCGGCAGCCGAAGGCCGTGTGGGCGACCGCCGGCGCGTCCGTCGTCGCGTTCATGGGCATCGGACTCGTCGACCCGATCCTGCCGTCCATCGCCAAGGGCCTGCAGGCCACACCGAGCCAGGTCTCCCTGCTGTTCACCTCCTACTTCCTGATCACCGCCGTCGCGATGCTGGTCACCGGCTTCGTCTCCAGCCGCATCGGCGGCCGCAAGACCCTGCTGCTCGGACTCGCCTTCGTCGTGGTCTTCGCGGCCCTCGCGGGCACCTCGGGCTCGGTCGCGCAACTCGTCGGCTTCCGGGCCGGCTGGGGCCTCGGCAACGCGCTCTTCGTGTCCACGGCCCTCGCCGTGATCGTCGGCGCCGCGGCCGGGGGCAGCGCGGCGGCCATCCTGCTCTACGAGTCCGCGCTCGGCCTCGGCATGGCGTGCGGCCCGCTGCTGGGCGCGCTGCTCGGGAACATCAGCTGGCGCTACCCGTTCTTCGGCACGGCCACGCTGATGGCGGTCGGCTTCCTGTGCATCACGGCGTTCCTGAAGGAGCAGCCGAGGCCCGCACGGAAGACCTCACTGCTGGACCCGATCAAGGCGCTGGGCCACCGCGGCCTCGCCTCCGCGGCGGTCTCGGCGTTCTTCTACAACTACACGTTCTTCACCGTGCTGGCCTTCACGCCGTTCGTGCTGAACATGACGCCTTACAAATCGGGTGCCGTGTTCTTCGCCTGGGGCGTGCTGCTCGCCGTGTTCTCGGTCATCGTGGCGCCGCGCATGCAGGAGCGGTTCGGGTCGCTGAAGGTACTCGGCGGTTCGCTGGTGCTGCTCGCGGCCGACGTGGCCGTGCTGGGCTACGGCGACCACACCACCGCGATCGTCTGCACGATCCTGTCCGGCGCGTTCATCGGCGTGAACAACACCGTCTACACCGAACTGGCCCTCGGCGTCTCGGACGCACCGCGCCCGGTGGCGAGCGCGGGCTACAACTTCGTGCGGTGGTTCGCGGCGGCTGCCGCCCCCTACCTCGCGCCGAAGATCGAGGAGTGGAGCGACATCCACATGCCGTTCGTGGCGGGAGCGCTCACGGCGCTTCTCGGGGCGGTCGTGGTCCTTCTGCGGCGCAGGGCGCTCACGCACGAGGCCGAGGAGCTGGAGACCCGGCACGCGGTCGAGGACGGTGTCACGGTCTTCGCCAAGTGACCGTTTCCGGCCGGGCGTTGGTGAGCTTGCTCACCTCCGGCGTCAGTCCAGCGGGACGGACCTGCGGGAGGGATCCCTCAGGTCCGTCCCGTTCGTCAGCCAGCGCTCCTGAAGGGCCGCTGCGCCGTGCACCCGCTTCCAGGCGGCCTCGTTCGGCGTCATTGGCAGCAGCGGCAGGAACCGCACGGGGTCGAGCGGCTCGTCCAGTTCCAGGTCCTCGACCAGGCCGCCGGGCTCGGCCACCAGGACCGAGGTGAACGGGGCGCCGGGCCACAGCGGTTCGCCCACCTCCAGCGCCGCGCCGGGGGCCACGACCACACCCTCGACCTGCGGGGACGCGGCGAGCACGGCGAGCGGGCGCAGCACCTTGTCGGTGTCGGCGAGGCCGCCGCGCACGGAGAGGACCAGCTCGGCGCGGGGTCCCTTGACGGGATCGGCGAGCAGCGCGGTGGGGTCCGCCATGGGCTGTGCGGACATGCCGAGGGTGGCGTAGCGGACGATGTCGCCCTCGTGGAAGCGGAGCACCTCGATGCGGTCCGTGCCCAGGAAGGTGACCGCCGCGCGCGCGTCCGGTTCGCCCAGCGCGGTGCGCAACCGGGCCTCGACCAGAGGAAGAACATCCACCATGCGGCGAGCATAGAACTCGTCAGCACCGGGCAAAGCAGCGCCTTGACACTTCTGTCGGCTGATACTCTTGGCCGGTGGTTTCGGGCAGCACGCAGTGGGGGTACGTCCCAGGCCCTTGAGGCACCGGGGAAGTCCCGTCAAGCCCGACGCCCATGAGACTCCCCTACGGGGGCACCCTCTAATCAGGGTATGGATCGTCCCTCACCAGGGACCGGCCGGAGGAGGTGGGGCTGTCATGGATCGAAGTCGACCGTGCAGTACCACCCGCTCTTCCGGCCGCTGACGCGGTTGTTCTGACTCCCGTCGGCTGTCACCTCTCGCATCTCGCGTTCGCGTCGCCACGGAAGAGCACTTCGTTTCGCTTTGCCTGATCTGTCTGATCTCAGTCAGTAGCTGAATCAGCAGCGAAGCCCGCCACCGTGACGGTGCGGTGCTCCCCGCTTTGTGGACGTGCCAAACCTCCGCAGCCAGGACGTCCCCATTCCGGGTAGTTCCACCCGTTTGTCGTGGCCTTTCGCTGCTCGTCGCGAAGGAGCCCTGCCATGTCGATGATCCGTGACCTGCGCGCCGTGGTCCGCCCGTCCCGCACCCCCCTGCGGAAGGACAGCGGCGCCTACGACACCACGCGTGACCCCGCGACGCCGTCCGCCGTCGTCGACTGCGCCGTCTACCGCGACGGCGTCCGCGTCCAGACGCAGCAGCCGCTGTCCCCGCACGAGGCGATGCGGCTGGTGCGGCGCGACGGAGGATTCGTGTGGATCGGGCTGCACGAGCCGACCGAGGCCGAATTCGCCGGTATCGCCCGCGAGTTCGGGCTGCACCCGCTGGCCGTCGAGGACGCGGTGCAGGCGCACCAGCGCCCCAAGCTGGAGCGGTACGACGACTCCCTCTTCACCGTCTTCAAGACGATCCACTACGTCGACCACGACCGGCTGACCGCCAACAGCGAGGTCGTCGAGACCGGCGAGGTGATGTGCTTCACCGGGCGGGACTTCTTCATCACCGTCCGGCACGGCGGCAAGGGCTCGCTCAGGACGCTGCGGCACCGGCTGCAGGACGAGCCCGAACTGCTCGCCAAGGGCCCCTCGGCGGTGCTGCACGCGATCGCCGACCACGTCGTCGACGGGTACATCGCGGTGGCGGACGCCCTGCAGGACGACATCGACGAGGTGGAGACCGAGGTGTTCTCGCCGGGCCGCAAGGGCACGCCTCGCGGCACGGACGCCGGCCGGATCTACCAACTCAAGCGCGAGGTGCTGGAGTTCAAGCGGGCGGTGGCACCGCTGCTGCGGCCCATGCAGTTGCTGAGCGAGCGGCCGATGCGGCTGATCGACCCGGACATCCAGAAGTACTTCCGTGACGTCGCCGACCACCTCGCCCGCGTCAACGAGCAGGTGCTGGGCTTCGACGAACTGCTGAACTCGATCCTCCAGGCCAACCTGGCGCAGGCGTCCGTGGCGCAGAACGAGGACATGCGGAAGATCACCGCCTGGGCGGCGATCATCGCCGTGCCGACGATGGTGTGCGGGGTGTACGGCATGAACTTCACGTACATGCCCGAGCTGCACTGGAAGTACGGCTACCCGGCGATCATGGGCATCACGGTGGGCATCTGTGTCGGCATCCACCGCATGCTGAAGCGGAACGGCTGGTTGTGAGGGCCGCACTAGGCTGGACGTATGACAAGCGAGCTGCTCGAGAAGGCCCTGGTCGAGGAGGCCACGAAGAAGTCCGGGCTGATCTGGGTCCAGGGCGCGGCACCGGCCGCCGGCGGTGCGCCCGCGCGTGCGCTGTGGCACGTGTGGCACGAGGGTGCGGCGTGCGTGGTGGGCGACGGACCCGGCGAGCAGCCGCTGCCCGGCCTGACCGACGGCGGCGACGCGGTGGTGACGGTGCGCAGCAAGGACAAGGGCGGCCGGATCGTCACCTGGCCGGCACGGGTGGTGGAGTTGGCGCCCGGGTCTCCCGAGTGGGAGGGCGCGGTCGCGGAGCTGAAGGGCAAGCGGCTGAACGCCCCCGACGGGGAGGAGATGCCGCAGCGGTGGCGCCGGGAGTGCCGGGTGCTCCGGCTGGAGCCCCGGGGGACGACGCTACCGCTGCCGTCCGACTCCCAGGCCGCACGCCCGGTCCCGACCTCGGCCACGACGCGCCGGCCGATCCCGGCGGGCCTGCCGCGACTGCTGCGCCGCAGGGGAAGGTAGCTGCGGGCGGTCGCGCCGCCGCCCGCTGCGGGCAGTCGTCCGGGGCTGCGCGGTCCGGCGCCCCGGTGTGCTCTCCCGCGGGCCCCGACGGCCCGGGAGGCACCCCCGGCGCCCACCCTCCCCGACGCATTCGGCTTCGCCCGACCAGGTGGGACCCCCATCGCCCCGGGGGTACCTCCCGGACCGTCACGGCACCGGGGGAGGTACGACGGCCCGCAGCTCAGGCGACCTGGTGCCGCAGCACACCCTAGGACGACGGCAGTTGCTTTCCGTAGTCCACCGTCTGCTCCTTCGGCGGCTCCGCCAAGGTGAAGTCCTTCCCCCATTCCGACAAGCGGAGCGTCCCCGCGTTGCCGGCGCGGACCAGGAGCAGGGGATACGGGCTTCCCTCCAGGGAGACGTCCAGGCTGCCGCCGGCGCCCTTGTCGCCGGCGATGCGGATCGTGCGGACGCCGCCCTGCTCGTGGTGGCCGTCGGTCGTCAGCGTGCCGTGCAGGGTGAGGAGCCCGTCCAGCAGGACGTCCTTGTCGGTGAAGCCGCTGAAGCGCTGGTAGGCCGGGTCCCCCGACGGCACCTTCACGTACTTCCCGTCCAGCTTGCCGGCCGCCGAGCCGTCGCCGCTCCCCGAGCCGTCCTGCCGGCTCCAGAACGCGGCGTCGGCCTTCAGGAACAGGTGCTCGCCGACCCGCAGCAGCCGGAACGTCCCGTTCTTGGAGGTGACCGACCCGCTGCCGCCGTCCCCCTTCAGCCGCATGTCCAGCGTGTACGTGCCGCCGCCGCTGACCACGGTGCCGGAGAGGTGGACCGACGACGCCGACTTGGCCGCCGTACGCGTCCGGCTCTGGATCTTGTCGGCGGACAGCTTGCCGACGCCGTTGGTCCCGGCGTCCGGGTCGCCGCCGCCGCATCCCGCGAGCCCCGCCCCCGTCACGACCAGCGCGCACATCGCGCGCACCAGCGCGGCCCTGCGGGTACGGCCCTGGGAAACAGCGGTCACAGGCGGGGCTACCTCTCATACGGGAGTCCTCATCGGCGTACCGCAGGGTACCGGTGCCCCGAAGGCCTTCCGGAGCCGGTCCATCCGCACCCCCCGCGAGGGCGTGGCGCACCGGGACGGGCTAGCCTGAAGCCCACGCGAGCGGACAAAACTGCAGGAAAAGGAGGCGCGGGCATGGCCGCGAGCGCCCCTCGGATCTTCGTTTCACACCTGGCCGGGATCGCCGTCTTCGATCCCACCGGCGACCAGGTGGGGCGCGTGCGCGATCTGGTCGTCATGTTGCGGGTGGGACGTCGCCCCCCGCGGCTGCTGGGCCTGGTCGTCGAACTCGCCACCCGCCGCCGCATCTTCCTGCCCATGACCCGGGTCACCGGCATCGAGTCCGGCCAGGTCATCACCACCGGCGTGCTCAACGTGCGCCGCTTCGAGCAGCGGCCCACCGAGCGGCTCGTCTTCGGGGAGCTGCTCGACCGGCACGTCACGCTCGTCGAGACGGGCGAGCAGGTCACCGTCCTCGACCTGTCCGTGCAGCAGTTGCCGGCCCGCCGGGACTGGGAGATCGACCGGGTCTTCGTACGCAAGGGGAAGGGCGGCGCGTTCCGGCGCAGCAAGGGCGAGACGCTGACGGTGGAGTGGTCGGCGGTCACCGGGTTCTCCCTGGAGGAGCACGGGCAGGGCGCCGAGAGCCTGCTGGCCACCTTCGAACAGCTCAGGCCCGCCGACCTCGCCAACGTCCTGCACCATCTGTCCCCCAAGCGCCGCGCGGAGGTCGCCGCAGCCCTCGACGACGACCGGCTCGCCGATGTCCTCGAAGAACTCCCCGAGGACGACCAGATCGAGATCCTCGGCAAGCTGAAGGAGGAGCGCGCCGCGGACGTCCTGGAGGCGATGGACCCGGACGACGCCGCCGACCTGCTCGCCGAGCTGCCGAAGGAGGAGCAGGAACGGCTGCTGAGCCTGATGCAGCCCGCGGACGCGGCCGACATGCGCCGTCTGATGGCGTACGAGGAGAGGACCGCGGGCGGTCTGATGACCACCGAACCGATCGTGCTGCGGCCCGACGCCACCGTCGCCGACGCGCTCGCCCGCGTCCGCAACCCCGACCTGTCCCCCGCGCTCGCCGCACAGGTGTACGTCTGCCGCCCTCCGGACGAGACGCCGACCGGCAAGTACCTGGGGACCGTCCACTTCCAGCGGCTGCTGCGGGACCCGCCGTACACGCTGGTCAGCTCGCTCGTCGACGACGACCTGCAGCCGCTCGCGCCGGACGCGCCGCTGCCCGTGGTGGCCGGGTTCTTCGCCACCTACGACATGGTCGCGGCGCCCGTCGTCGACGAGGCCGGCTCGCTGCTCGGCGCGGTGACCGTGGACGACGTACTGGACCACATGCTCCCCGACGACTGGCGCGAGACGGAGTTCGACCTGCACGAGGAGGGGGTCACCGATGGCACCTGACCGCGAGAAGCTCCCCTCCGGCGCGACCGCCGCCACCCGGCGCCTCAGGCTCGACCAGCCCATGCCCCGCCGGCGCTCCCGCCTCCTGCCCGAGTGGGACCCCGAGGCCTTCGGCCGCCTGTCCGAGCGCATCGCGCGCTTCCTGGGCACCGGGCGGTTCATCGTCTGGATGACCGGCGTCATCATCGTGTGGCTTGGCTGGAACATCACCGCCCCGGCCCACCTGCGCTGGGACCCGTACCCGTTCATCTTCCTGACCCTGGTGCTGTCGCTGCAGGCCTCCTACGCCGCCCCGCTGATCCTGCTCGCCCAGAACCGCCAGGACGACCGTGACCGGGTGAACCTGGAACAGGACCGCAAGCAGAACGAGCGGTCCATCGCGGACACCGAGTACCTGACCCGGGAGATCGCCGCGCTGCGCTCGGGCCTCGGCGAGGTCGCCACCCGGGACTGGATACGGTCCGAACTGCAGGACCTCATGAAGGAGCTGGAGGACCGGCGGCGCTCCGACGGGCATGTCGTGGTCCCGGCGGAACGGTCGCGCGGACGTGACGTAGACGACCACTGACGGGCTTACCGCGGCCGTCGTGCCGGGCCGTACCATCTCCTTATGGCTACGGAAGACGCGGTGCGCGAAGCGCTGGCGACGGTGAACGACCCCGAGATCCATCGGCCCATCACCGAGCTGGGGATGGTCAAATCGGTGGAGATCGGTGCGGACGGAGCGGTCGCGGTCACCGTGTACCTGACGGTCTCCGGCTGCCCGATGCGCGACACGATCACCCAGCGCGTGACCGAGGCCGTCTCGCGTGTCGAGGGCGTCACCCGCGTCGACGTCACGCTCGACGTGATGAGCGACGAGCAGCGCCGCGAGCTGGCGACCGCGCTGCGCGGCGGCCAGGCCGAGCGCGAGGTCCCCTTCGCCAAGCCGGGCTCCCTCACCCGGGTGTACGCGGTGGCCTCCGGCAAGGGCGGCGTCGGCAAGTCCTCGGTGACGGTGAACCTGGCGGCCGCGATGGCCGCCGACGGTCTGAAGGTCGGTGTCGTGGACGCCGACATCTACGGCCACAGCGTGCCGCGCATGCTGGGCGCCGACGGGCGCCCCACCCAGGTCGAGAACATGATCATGCCGCCGTCCGCGAACGGCGTGAAGGTCATCTCGATCGGCATGTTCACGCCGGGCAACGCCCCGGTCGTCTGGCGCGGCCCGATGCTGCACCGCGCGCTCCAGCAGTTCCTTGCGGACGTGTACTGGGGCGACCTCGACGTGCTGCTGCTCGACCTGCCGCCCGGCACCGGTGACATCGCCATCTCCGTGGCCCAGCTCATCCCGAACGCCGAGATCCTGGTCGTGACCACCCCGCAGCAGGCGGCCGCCGAGGTGGCCGAGCGGGCCGGCTCGATCGCCGTGCAGACCCACCAGAAGATCGTGGGCGTGGTGGAGAACATGTCCGGCCTGCCCTGCCCGCACTGCGGCGAGATGGTCGACGTCTTCGGCACGGGCGGCGGCCAGCTCGTCGCCGACGGCCTGACCCGCACGACCGGTGCCACGGTCCCGGTGCTGGGCTCCATCCCGATCGACGTCCGCCTGCGCGAGGGCGGCGACGAGGGCAAGCCGGTCGTCCTGACGGACCCGGACTCCCCGGCGGGCTCGGCCCTGCGTGCCATCGCGGGCAAGCTCGGTGGGCGGCAGCGGGGCCTTGCGGGGCTGTCGCTCGGGATCACGCCGAAGAACAAGTTCTAGGGCCGCTACGACCAGGGGGCGCCGTCGGTGTGACGGCGCCCCCTCGTCGTACGCCCGTAGGTCCGCGGGTCGTCGGTAGGTCGGTACGGCCGCGTCCGGCTAGGCGGCGTAGGCGGTGATGTCCTTGACCACGGCGAAACCGAGTCCGTACGCGCTCATGCCTCTGCCGTACGCGCCGACATGCACCCCGGCCTCCGTGGAGCCGGCGAGCACCCAGCCGAACTCGGACTCCCGGTAGTGGAAGGACGTCGGCACGCCGTCCACCGGCAGGGACAGCGTCGACCAGGCCGGACCGGTCAGGTCGTCCGCGAGGACCCACGCCGTCTCCGTCTGCTGGTCCAGCCAGTCGTCGCGCAGGGTGTGGTCCAACTGGCCCGGCCAGGTGAACGACAGCAGCCCCACGCCCGCCAGCCACGCCGCGGACGAGACCGACGTGGCCTCCAGCACACCGGTGCCGTCCGGGCTGCGCCGTACCGGGTTCGCGGCGACGGTGACCACGACCGCGAACCGTTCCTTGTCCTCGGTCGCCTCGTTGCGCACGGAGGGCTCGTCCCCGTGTCCGATGGACCCGTGTTCCACGGTCCCGTCCGCCGCGGTGCCCACCTGCATCAGCCAGCGCGGCCCCGTGAACGCCTCGTCGAGGCCGTACCACGGGAAGGGTGCCCGGAGGTAGCCGTCGACCGTGCGGCGGGCGAAGGGGAGCTGTTGTCCGCCCTCCGCGGCCGACGCCTGCGCGTCCACCCGACTCGTCGTCTCCATCTGCCCGGACGCCTCCTCGCTCTCGTCGGACCCGAGCGGCCCGCCCCCCACGGGCGTCCTCGCTCACAAACGGTCCGCACAACAACTGGGCAGCATAGCCACAGCACTCCGAACAGCAGGGAAACGCCCGGCGCGTACCACCCCGTGTGCGGCGCAATACGGCCGTACGCACGCCGATGGGCGTATGACCTGCGTCACGTCACCCGGGTCCGGCGGGTACCGGGCCCGGTGTGGCGCGTACGGCTCAGGTGGCGTCCGCGTCGAAGGGCGGGCGCTCGTCGGGGTCGGGGCTCGCGGCCTTCTTCGTCATGTCGACGGTGCCGCCGGTGGAAGAGGAGGACACCGGCGAGGAGGACGAGGACGACGACTCGACGTCGCGGACCGCGTCCGCGACCTCGACCATCTCCTTCTTCAGGTCGAAGCCGTTGCGGATCTCCTTGAGCCCCAGGTCGTCGTTGTCCAGGTGCTTGCGGATGAACGTCTTGGGGTTGAGGTCCTCGAACTCGAAGTCCTTGAATTCGGGACCCAGTTCCTCGCGGATGTCCTGCTTGGCGCTCTCCGAGAACTCGCGGATCTTGCGGATCGTGCGCGCGACGTCCTGGATCACCTTGGGGAGCTTGTCCGGACCGAAGACGAGCACGGCGATGACCACGAGCGTGACCAGCTCGAGCGGTCCTATGTCATTGAACACCTGAAGCTCCTTGCGATGTCCTCGGTCCTCGGCCCTCGGTGGTCTGTGCGGGTCTTCCGTGGTCCGGGCCGGGTCCACGGTACCCGGCGGCCCTGTCGTACCGGTACTGTCCCGGCGCACCGGCCGCGTCCGCGCGGCGGGTTTTCCGGGTTGTTTGCCTTGCGGGGCGGATTCCGTCCCGTGTTCGCGGGGTTCGCGTCAGGTACCGTCCGCCGAGCCGAGGACGAGCGTGATCCTCCGTTCGGAGTCGCCGCGGACCACGGTCAGCTCCAGCCGGTCGCCGGGGCGGTGGGCCCGCGTCCTGATGATCAGCTCCTCCCCCGAGTGGACGCGCACGCCGTCGACCTCCGTGATGACGTCGCCCGGCTTGATGCCGGCCTTGTCGCCGGCGCCGCCCGTGGTGACGGCGGGGCCGCCGTCGGTGCCCTTTGCGCCGACACGGGCGCCGTCTCCGGTGTAGTTCATGTCGAGCGTGACGCCGATCACCGGGTGGGTGGCCCGGCCGGTGTTGATCAGCTCCTCGGCGACGCGCTTGGCCTGGTTGACCGGGATGGCGAAGCCGAGCCCGATGGAACCGGCCTGACCGCTCTGGTCGGAGCCGCTGCCGGCCGATCGGATGGCGGAGTTGATGCCGACGACACGCCCCTTGCCGTCGAGGAGCGGGCCGCCGGAGTTGCCGGGGTTGATCGGGGCGTCGGTCTGCAGGGCGTCGACATACGACACGTCGCTGCCGTCACCCTCCTCGCCGCCGGCGGTGACGGGCCGCTCCTTGGCGCTGATGATGCCGGAGGTGACGGTGCCGGACAGATCGAAGGGCGCGCCGATGGCGACGACGGGGTCGCCCACCTGGACGTTGTCGGAGTTGCCGAGGGGCAGGGGGGTGAGACCGCGGACGCCGGTGACCTTGACGACGGCGAGGTCGTAGCCGGTGTCGTGGCCGACGACGGTGGCCTTGGCGCTCTCGCCGCCGTTGAACGTCACCGTTATCTCGCCGCCGTCTCCGGCGGGTCGGACGACGTGGTTGTTGGTAAGGATGTGTCCGCGCCCGTCGAGGACGAAGCCGGTGCCGGTGCCCTCCTCGCCGGCGCCCTTGACGTGCAGGGTGACGACGCTGGGCAGCGCCCGCGCCGCGATCCCGGCGACGCTGTCCGGGGACCGCCCCTCGGGCTCCTTCCCGGCCTGCGGCAGCCGCACCTCCCCGACGCCGCCGTCCCGTTCCCACGCGGCGCCGACGACACCGCCGGCCACACCGGACACGAGCGCGATCAGCACACCGGTGAGAACGAGCGCCTTGCGGCCGCGCCGCCGCCGCTGCTCCTCGCCGAGCACGGCGGCGCCCGTCTGCTGGAAGGGGGCCCGGGGCGCCCAGGGGTCGTAGTGCCCCCAGGGGGAAGGGGTCGAGGGGGCGCCGCCGGGGTCGGCGGGGCCGCCCGGCACCGGCGCGGCCGGGGGCGTGGGGGCGCTCTGCGGGGCGGCGCCGTGCGGGGGCGTCAGCGCCGGGTGCTGGACCGGCGGCGCGGGCGCCCACGGGCCCGGTTCGCCGTAGGGCGGGGTGTTGTAAGGGTCCGGGTCGTGAAGGGGCTTGACGCGACCGTCCGGGGCGCCGGAGGCGTCGTCGGCCTGCCCAGGGGCGAAGCTCCCGGCGGAACCTGACCGCACGACACCCGCGGCGGCCGGACGCTCCAGCTCGAAGTCGCCGTCCCCGTCGGCCTTCCGGGTCTCGGCGACGACACCGGCCCCGTCCCCGGGCCCCGCCGCGACCGGCCGCTCCCACTCGAAATCACCGGTCCCGTCGACCTCCTGGGGCCTCGCGACGACTCCGGCCTCGGACCCCGCGACGACTCCGGCCCCGGACTCAGCGGCGACTCCGGCCCCGGACTCAGCGGCGACAGCGGCACCATCGGCGGCGTCCGCCACAACGGGCCGCTCCCACTCGAAGTCGCCCCCGGTGCCGGCCCCGCCCCGCGGGCGTGCCCCCGCAGGGGCGGGAAGCTCGAAGTCGCCGGCCTCTCCTCCCGGCGCCGTGCCCCCGCTCATCGACCCCTCTGCCTCGGGCGCCGCCTCGGGCTCGCTCGCCCCCCGCTCCGTTCCCCCCGCAGGGACCGGCTTCCCCTCGTTCATGGTCTCCCCACACCCGGCCGGCGGCACGGAGGTCGCCGTTGGACTGTCGATTCCACGCCCGGAACCGCTGGCGCGGGCGCGGGCACCATGGATTCAACCAGGTTCCCCGCGTGGCCGCGCAGCCGCTCAGCGGCCGGGGTCCGCGGAGGACGAGGGCGTGGGGGACGTGGTCGGGAGCGGGACGGCCAGCAGGCCGGGAGCCGTCGGCACGGGTGCGGTCGGCAGCATGAACGGGCCGGTCTCGGTGAGCGGGCGTATGAGCGGGGACATCACGGCCGCCCCGGCCAGCACCGGAGCGGTCAGCGCACGGATCTCCGCCACGTCCCGGACGCCGGGAGCGTGCACTCCGGGCAGCAGCGGCGCCGCGGCCTCCGTGGGCGCGACGGGCGCCCGGTCCAGGGCGCGCCGGCCGGGCAGCGCTCCGGAGGAACGCCGCCGCTGCGCCTCGGACGGCGTGACACCGCCGGTGCCCGGTGAGCGCAGCGGGGTCACGTTGCTCCCGGCTCCCGAACCGCCGCGCGCCTCCACGCCCGTGTCACCGGCCACTCCGGACACGCCGCCGAGTGCGAGCGCGGCCAGCGACACGGCGCCCGCGGCGGCGAACGCGAACCGTCGCCCGCGGGACGCCGACCGCTCGCCCTCCTGCCGGCCGACGGGATGGATACGGAAGCCGCGGTCCCCGGTGACGGTCCGGTCCTCGGAGGGCGCGAGCGCCGCGGCATGCGGCCCCGTCGGGACATAGCCGAAGGGCTCGCCCCTCAGTCCGAAGACGCCGAGTCGCGAGGACGGCCCCGCGGTGCCCTGCGGCCTTCTGCCGAGTCCTCCCCCGCCGAGCGGCGTACCACCGCCGTCGACGTCACCTCCCGTGGGCAGGCCCTGGAGCCGGGCCAGGAAGCTCTCGGAGGGAGGCGGCGGGGCCGCCTCCGCGAAGACGTTCTTCAGCCGGCGCTGGGCGTCGGCCTCGGCCTTGCACTTGGCGCACGTCGCCAGATGGGCCAGTACGCGCTCGCGCATCTCATGACCGAGCTCTCCGTCCACGAGGGCGGAGAGACGGTCTCCCAGGTGCTGCTCTGCCGGTGTGGGGCGACGGGATCCACTCACGCGGTCGCGCCCCCTCCCCCCAGCGCGGGCACTCGGGGCACGAACGAACGGCGCTCGGCCGCGCGGGCCTGGGGCGACCGGTGCGCGAGCGCCTTGCGCAGCTGCGAGCGGCCGCGGTGGATCCGGGAGCGCACCGTGCCGAGCTTGACGCCCAGGGTCGCGGCGATCTCCTCGTAGGACAGTCCTTCGATGTCGCACAGGACGACGGCCGCCCGGAACTCGGGCGCGAGCGTGTCCAGCGCCTGCTGGACGTCCGCGTCGAAGTGCGCGTCGTGCAGGACCTGTTGCGGCGTCGGCTCGCGGCTGGCCAGGCGCTCCGCGGCGTCCTCGCCGAGCGCGTCGAAGCGGATGCGCTGCTTGCGGCGGACCATGTCCAGGAACAGGTTCGTGGTGATGCGGTGCAGCCAGCCCTCGAAGGTGCCGGGCGTGTACGTCGACAGGGAGCGGAAGACCCGTACGAAGACCTCCTGGGTGAGGTCCTCGGCGTCGTGCTGGTTTCCGGTCAGGCGGTAGGCCAGCCGGTAGACCCGGCCACTGTGGGTGCTGACGATCTCCTCCCAGGTGGGCGGAGCCCACGCCTGCGCGTCCGCGTCGGTGGCGAAGGTCGCGATGTGCGCGGTGTCGGCAGCGTGGTGGTTGTCAGCGATGTCGGTCACGGATTTCGGCTCACCCGCCGACCCGAGAAGGCGCCGTAGCACCCCTCCCCGATCCACAGGCGCAGCCGCACCTCCCCTGTCGGCTCTGGTGGTGTCCAGTGGAGCCCCTACCATAGCCACCTCGCCCGTTAGCTCCGGATAAGCGGTTTTACGAGAATTTGATGCGCGCTGATACGGCTGCGTCAGCACTTGCTCGGCACCCAGGTCCACGCGTCTTCCCCGGTCCTTCCCCGCGCCCTCTTCCCCCCTCCTCAACGCCCGGTCCCATCTGCGGGTTCCCGCCGTCAACGGATACAGTCACGCCCAAGCAATCACGGGGACAGGAGAGGGTCATTACCGGCAACCGGCAGACGAGCTGGGCGTTCGCCGACGCCTATGTCGCCGAGGACGACGCGCTGCGCTGGGCACGGGAACGGGCCCGTGAGGCAGGGCTGCGCTCGGTGTCGCCCGGCGCGGGCGCCGCGCTGCGGTTGCTCGCCGCCACCGTGGACGCCAAGGCGGTGGCGGAGATCGGGACGGGATGCGGTGTCTCCGGGATCCACCTGCTGCACGGCATGCGGCCGGACGGGGTGCTGACCACGGTGGACCCCGAGCCGGAGCACCAGCAGTTCGCCCGCCAGGCCTTCCGCGCCGCCGGCTTCGCCAGCAACCGGGCCCGCTTCATCCCGGGCCGCGCCCTGGACGTCCTGCCGCGCCTGGCGGACGCCGGTTATGACCTCGTCTTCTGCGACGGCGACCGGCTCGAGGTGCTCGACTACCTCGCTGAATCGTTGCGTCTGCTGCGTCCCGGCGGGCTCGTCGTGTTCGAGGGCGCCTTCGCCAACGGCCGCACGGTCGGCTCGGGGCCGCAGCCCACCGAGGTGCTGCGGCTGCGGGAGCTGCTGCGCACGGTGCGCGAGAGCCCGGATCTGGTGCCCTCGCTGCTCCCCGTGGGGGACGGGCTGTTGTGCGCGGTCAGGCGGTGAGCACGGAGGCGGGGGCGGGAAGGGTCGGCCCCGTCCATGGAATCACCCGCGGGAAGCCCCCTGGAAAACAGCGGTCCCCGGCACCGCGTACGATGCCGGGGCAGCTGAAATCCGGGGTCTGTCGCGTCAGCCGACGACCTTCTTGAGGGCGTCGCCGAGTGCGTCGGCCTCGTCCGGGGTCAGCTCGACGACGAGCCGACCGCCGCCTTCGAGCGGAACGCGCATGACGATGCCCCGCCCCTCCTTGGTCACCTCGAGCGGGCCGTCGCCCGTCCGCGGCTTCATGGCCGCCATGCTCGTTCCCCTTCCTGAAACCAGCTCATCGTCAGCCGACGGCCCCTTGAAGGGCACGCGATCCTTCACAGGACACGCGACACCGGCATCGAACACATTGCTTCCAGGCCATTATCCCGCATCTCATGACCCGATGACCAACATCAGTCGGCATCGCTTGGGCAACACGCGCGAGCAAAACCACTCAATTCGGCGATGTGGCTGTGATACTTCGCCCTCGCACGCACATCCGCCGACCGGATGCGGTCGGGAATTCTTTGACGCAGGTCACACGTACGGTCCGTTCCACGGACGGTGATCTCGGCCATGCTGTCCTTCGGACGCGGGCGTACCGACCGGTAGGCCCGAGGCGCGACACCGGAGGGGACCACCATGGCCGACACCGTGCTCTACGAGGTGAGCGACGGGCTCGCGACGATCACGCTGAACCGTCCCGAGGCGATGAACGCGCTGAACATCGCGACCAAGGTCGCCCTCCGCGACGCGGTGCGCTCCGCGGCGGACGACGGCTCCGTCCGCGCGATCCTGCTCACCGCCGCCGGGGACCGGGCGTTCTGTGTGGGGCAGGACCTCAAGGAGCACATCGGGCTGCTGGCCTCCGACCGGGAGACCGGCTCGGGCCACACCATGAGCACGGTCCGGGAGCACTACAACCCGATCGTCCGGGCGCTGGTGAGTGCGCCCAAGCCGGTGGTGGCCGCGGTGAACGGGGTGGCGGCCGGAGCCGGCTTCGGATTCGCGCTGGCCGCGGACTACCGGATCGTGTCGGGCACGGCGTCCTTCAACACGTCGTTCGCGGGGGTGGCGCTGACGGCCGACTCGGGCGTCTCCTGGACGCTGCCCCGTGTGGTCGGTCCCGGGCGCGCCACCGACCTGCTGCTCTTCCCCCGGAGCATCGGCGCCCAGGAGGCGCTGGAGCTGGGCATCGCGAACCGGGTCGTCCCCGCGGACGAGCTGCGGGCCGAGGCGGAGAAGGTGGCCGTGGCGCTCGCCGGGGGGCCGACGGTGGCGTACGCGGCGATCAAGGAGGCGGTGGCGTACGGCCTGACCCACTCCTTGGAGGAGACCCTGGAGAAGGAGGACGAGTTGCAGACGCGGGCGGGCTCGTCCGAGGACCACGCGATCGCGGTGCAGGCGTTCGTGAACAAGGAGCGGCCGAAGTACCTGGGCCGGTAGGGGCGGCCGGGCGCCGCCCCGGTGGGCTGCCGAGTCAGTCGCCGCGGGCGGCGCAGTCCGCCAGGTGGTCGTTCACCAGGCCGCAGGCCTGCATCAGCGCGTACGCCGTGGTCGGGCCGACGAAGCGTATGCCGCGCTTCTTCAGGGCCCTGGAGAGCGCTGTGGACTCGTCGGTGACCGGGGCGACGTCGGCCAGGGTCCTCGGGGCCGGGCGGGACGCGTCGGGGGCGTACGACCAGATCAGCTCGTCCAGCTCCCCCGGTGCCCACTCGGCCAGTACGCGCGCGTTGGCGAGTGTCGCCTCGATCTTGGCGCGGTTGCGGATGATGCCCGGGTCGGCGAGCAGGCGCTCCTGGTCGGCCTCCGTGAACGCGGCCACCTTCGCGATCCGGAAGTCGGCGAACGCGGCCCGGAAGCCCTCGCGGCGGCGCAGGATGGTGATCCAGGACAGGCCCGACTGGAACGCCTCCAGGCACAGCCGCTCGTACAGCGCGTCGTCGCCGTGGACGGGGCGGCCCCACTCCTCGTCGTGGTACGCCACGTAGTCCTCGGTGGACAGCGCCCAGGGACAGCGCAGCAGGCCGTCCGGTCCCGCGATGGCCGCGCCGCTCACTGGTCGTCTCCTTCGGTCCGCGGGTCGCCGGCCGGTCCGGCGGAGCGCGCGCCGGCGAGCGCGGCCTCCAGGTCGGCGATACGGGAGTCCCGCTCGGCGATCTCGGCGCCGAGGCGGCCGAGCGCGTCGTCCACGTCCGCCATGCGGTAGCCCCGGACGGCGAGCGGGAAGCGCAGGGCCTCCACGTCGTCGCGGCCGACGGGGCGGTCCGGCGGAAGCGGGTCGTCGAACCGCTCCGGGGCCGCCTCCGGCAGGGGGGTGCTCTCGCCGCCGCCCACCACGGCCAGTGTCACCGCGGCGACCACGACGGCGAGCGCGACGACCAGGAACAAGAACATGAGCATCACTGAGGTCCCCACGCTCGGTGCCGGCGCGCTGCGCGCCGACGCGGAAGTGCCGATGTCGAGTCTGTCTTTCTCTCTGGGTCAGATCGTGCCATGCGTCGCCGACAATTAAGGTCACAGGCGGCCGAGGAACGGGACGTACTGGGAGAGGTCACACGGGATGCTCAGGCTGGGCAGGCGCGAATTCGGCGAGCACGAGCCGGTGATCATGGCGATCGTGAACCGGACCCCGGACTCCTTCTACGACCAGGGGGCCACGTTCCGCGACGAGCCGGCCCTCGCGCGCGTGGAGCAGGCCGTGTCCGAGGGCGCCGCGATCATCGACATCGGCGGGGTGAAGGCCGGGCCGGGCGAGGAGGTCACGGCCGAGGAGGAGGCGCGGCGGACGGTCGGTTTCGTCGCGGAGGTGCGGCGGCGTTTCCCGGACGTCGTGATCAGTGTGGACACCTGGCGGCACGAGGTCGGCGAGGCCGTGTGCAAGGCGGGCGCCGACCTGCTGAACGACGCGTGGGGCGGGGTCGATCCGCGGCTGGCCGAGGTGGCGGCGCGCTACGGGGTGGGGCTGGTGTGCACGCACGCCGGGGGCGCGCTGCCGCGGACGCGGCCGCACCGGGTGACGTACGACGACGTCATGGCCGACATCCTGAAGGTGACGGTGGGGCTGGCGGAACGGGCGGTGGCTTTGGGGGTGCCGCGCGAGTCGGTCCTGATCGACCCCGGCCACGACTTCGGGAAGAACACGCGGCACAGCCTGGAGGCGACGCGGCGGCTGGACGAGATGGTCGCCACGGGGTGGCCGGTGCTGGTGTCGCTGTCCAACAAGGACTTCGTCGGGGAGACGCTGGACCGGCCGGTGAAGGAACGGGTGCTGGGGACGCTGGCGACGACGGCGGTGTCGGCGTGGCTGGGGGCGCAGGTGTACCGGGTGCACGAGGTGGCGGAGACGCGGCAGGTGCTGGACATGGTGGCGTCGATCGCGGGCCACCGCCCGCCGGCGGTGGCCCGGCGGGGCCTGGCCTGACGGCGGTCCCTCGCCCCCGCCGCCCCTGCCCGTCCCACCTCCAGGGGCTCTGCCCCTTCGACCCGACCAGGGGCTCCGCCCCTTCGACCCCACCAGGGGCTCCGCGAACCCCGGCGCGGCGGCGGCTGCGCCCCCTGTACCCCTGACCAGGGGGCCGCGCCCCTGAAGGGGCGCGGGGGAACTTCGCGACCAGCCGCGTCCGGCTCACAGCCGGGCACCCGCGAGTCGCCTCCGGTCTTCGGGCCGAAGGCCGAAAGGAGGCCGAAAGGGGGCCGAAAGGAGGCCGGGGGCGGAGCCCCCAGGGCGGCACCCACGCGCCGGGGGCGTACTCGCCACCGGACGACCCGCCGCCCGGTTCAGGCGCAGCGCCTAGTGCTGTGACCGGAAAGGTTTGCCGGGAAGCTCGCGGCGTCCGGTGCGGTACATCGCAAGGCGGAGCATCGCCCGCGTACTGGATGTACTCGGGTGATGCGACAACGCGGCGAGGTGCCGTGCCGGGCGTCGCGAGCCGGTGAACCTTTCCGGTCACAGCACTAGCGTCCCGCCTCCTTGGAGACCAGGGCCACCGCCTCGTCCACGTCGTCCGTGAGGTGGAACAGGAGCAGGTCCTTCTCCGTGGCCTTGCCCTGGGCCACCAGGGTGTTCTTGATCCAGTCCACCAGGCCGCCCCAGTACGACGTGCCGTACAGCACGATCGGGAAGCGTGTCACCTTCTGGGTCTGCACCAGGGTCAGCGCCTCGAACAGTTCGTCCAGCGTGCCGAGGCCGCCCGGCAGGACCACGAACCCCTGCGCGTACTTGACGAACATCATCTTGCGGACGAAGAAGTAGCGGAAGTTCAGGCCGATGTCGACGTACGGGTTCAGCCCCTGCTCGAACGGCAGCTCGATGCCGAGGCCGACCGAGATCCCCTTCGCCTCGCAGGCCCCCTTGTTCGCCGCCTCCATCGCGCCCGGGCCGCCGCCGGTGATCACCGCCCAGCCCGCCTGCACCAGGCCGCGCCCGAGCCGTACGCCCGCGTCGTACTCCGGCGAGTCCACCGGCGTCCGCGCCGAGCCGAACACGCTGATCGCGGGCGGGAGTTCGGCCAGCGTGCCGAAACCCTCGATGAACTCCGACTGGATGCGCAGGACACGCCACGGATCCGTGTGGACCCAGTCCGTGGGAGCGCGCTCGTCCAGCAGCCGCTGGTCCGTCGTGCTCCTCGTCACCTGGCCCCGTCTGCGCAGCACCGGACCCAGCCGCTGCTCATCCGGCGGAATCTTCTTCCCCTCGGGGTTGCCGGTAGGCATGTGCGCTCCCTCCGCTCGGGGGTGGTTCCACCCCAGCGTAGATCCGCGCGGGTTACGGAGGGGGGACGTGTGCATGTCCGGCTCGCGCCACCGTCCCCGCGGTCCGCGGCAGGTCAGGACGTCAGCCAGGACCTCAGGCGCTCCTCCGCCGCGAGGACCTTCGCCGTCTCCACCCGCTCGTCCCGCTTGTGCGCCAGGAGCGGGTTGCCCGGACCGTAGTTGACCGCCGGGACGCCGAGCGCGCTGAAGCGGGAGACGTCCGTCCAGCCGTACTTGGGCTGCGGGGTGCCGCCGACCGCCTCGATGAACGCCGCCGCGGCCGGGTGCGACAGCCCCGGCAGGGCGCCGCCGCTGTGGTCGACCACCTCGAACCCCTCCACGCCGCAGTCCGCGAACACCTCACGGACGTGCGCGACCGCCTCATCCTCGCTGCGGTCCGGCGCGTACCGGAAGTTGACCGTCACCACGCATGCGTCGGGGATCACGTTCCCGGCCACCCCGCCGGAGATGCCGACCGCGTTCAGCCCCTCCCGGTACTCCAGCCCGTCGATGACCGGGCGGCGCGGTTCGTACGCGGCCAGGCGGGCCAGGATCGGGGCCGCCGCGTGGATCGCGTTCGAGCCCATCCAGGCGCGCGCCGAGTGGGCCCGCTCGCCCCTGGTCCTCAGCTCCACCCGCAGCGTGCCCTGGCAGCCGCCCTCGACCTGGCCGTCGGAGGGCTCGAGGAGCACGGCGAAGTCGCCCTGGAGCCATTCCGGGTGGGCCTCGGACACATGCTTCAGACCGTTCAGGTGTGCGTCGACCTCTTCGTTGTCGTAGAAGACGAACGTCAGATCGCGGTTGGGTTCGGGGACCGTCGCCGCGATGCGGAGCTGGACGGCGACGCCCGACTTCATGTCGCAGGTGCCGCAGCCCCACAGCACCCCGTCCGCGTCCAGGCGGGAGGGCACGTTGTCCGCGATCGGGACCGTGTCGATGTGGCCCGCCAGGATGACGCGCTCGGGCCGCCCCAGGTCCGTCCGCGCCACCACGTTGTTGCCGTACCGGTCGACCGTCAGGTGCGGCAGGGCGCGCAGCGCCGCCTCGACGGCATCCGCGAGGGGCTTCTCGGTACCGCTCTCGGACGGGAAGTCGACGAGCCGCGCGGTGAGCCGAGCGGCGTCCAGCGTGAGGTCAAGTGGGGTATCGGCCATGTCCTCGACCCTAGCGTGCCCGACCGTGCGCGCCTGCCGCAGGAGTTGTCCACAGCGCCGGGGCAACCCCCTGTTCACCTCAAGTACCTTGTACGGCGTGTCAGAGCTGTCCCCTGTTTCCGTCCGACGTGGCCGCCTCCTCCGTTTCGGGGCGGCCTTCGTGGTCCTGCTCGCCGTCGCGGGTTATCTCGTCGTCCAGTACCTCACCGGTTCGGCGGCGCCGAGATGCCGCGTCGTCTCCGGCAAGGACGACGGCGCCTCGTACGAGTTCACGCCGGAGCAGGCGGTCAACGCGGCGACGATCGCCGCCGTCGGCACCACCCGTGGCATGCCGGAGCGCGCGGTGACCATCGCGCTCGCGACCGCCCTGCAGGAGTCGGGCCTGCGCAACATCGAGCACGGCGACCGGGATTCGCTCGGCCTGTTCCAGCAGCGTCCGTCGCAGGGCTGGGGCACCGAGAAGCAGATCATGGACCCGACGTACGCGGCGGGCGTGTTCTACGAACACCTGTCCAAGGTCCCGGACTACACGAGTCTGCCCCTGACGGTCGCCGCGCAGCGCGTGCAGCGCAGCGGCTTTCCGGAGGCGTACGCGAAGCACGAGCCGGACGCCGCGCTGCTCGCCGCCGCGCTGACCGGCCGGGCGGCGGGCACGCTGACCTGCCAGGGACGCCCCGCGCCGGCGGCGACCGGCGGCCCCGACGCGGTCCGGGCGGCGCTGGTGCGGGACTTCGGGCGCGATGTGCTCCAGACGGCCGGCGCGGAGGTGGTCCCACGGCGCCCGTCGCCGTCCCCCACGGCCACGCCGGCGCGGGCCGCCGACGACGCGGTGACGATCCCGGTGCCCAAGAGGTCCACCGCTTCGGGGACCGCCCTCGAGCACGGCTGGGAGCTGGCGCACTGGGCGGTGGCCAACTCCACGGCACTGCACATCTCACGCGTCTCCTTCGCGGGCCGCGAGTGGTCCCGGGGAGGCTTCGCCGACGAGTGGCGCACGACCGGGTCCGCCGACGCCGAGGCGTCGGACGCCGAAGTCCGCATCGTGACCGGGGAGTAGTCCGGCCAGCAGTACGAGTTCTCACCCCTGCGGGTAATGCGCGGCGCGCCTCGTCGACGGGGCGCGCCCTTTTTCGCAGGGCCACCGGCGTATCTGCCGGGCCCCTTGTGAACAAAGGGCTGTAAGGATTCGGCAGGCTTTCCGGCCCGTTGTCGTTTGCCCGATTTCATCCCCACCTGATAATGCGACGCATTACCAACTCTTTACGTCGGGTCACCGCAACCTTCGCGGGCTTCGAGCGGTAGTCACTGCGTCCGAGCCCGGAACGATGAACAGCCGAATCGGCCGAACTCCCGGGCCCAGCTGAACACTTCACCGTTCTCTCCCGTCTAAGGAGCATCATGTCCCTCCCCCTGACCCACCGGATCGCCCGTGCCGCGCTGCTGATCGCAGCGGGAGCGGCGCCCGTGGTCGGTGCGGCCGGCTCCGCCAGCGCGGCGACGACCGATCTGCCGGCCACCCCCGACCTCGGTGGGGTGACCGCCCTCGACACCGCGCAGGCCGGCACCGGCGTCGACGGCGCGGCCCGGCAGGTCGACGGTGCGACGCGGCAGGTCACCGGGGTCGCGGGTGACACCGGCAGCCACGCGGTCGCGGCCGGCAGCCAGGCGGCCAGGAAGGCGGTGCCGGCCGTGAGCCGGACCGGCGGGAAGGTCGTCGGGACGGCCGCGCCGGTCGCGCAGAAGGTCGCCGGGGACGCGGCGGGGCAGGCCGGGGGCCTGCTCGGGGGTGCGGCCAAGGGCGGGCTGCCGAAGGGCCTGCCGCTGGGCGGCTGACCCCTCCGGGGTGGTACGGCGGAGGGTCCGGGGAAGTCTCCCCGGACCCTCCGTCCGTTGTGCCGGTGAGCGGCTGCCCACGGCGGTCGCAGATCAGCCGAGCCGTTCCACCGCGGCCGCGACCCTCTCGTCCGTCGCCGTCAGGGCCACCCGTACGAACTTCTCGCCCGCCTCGCCGTAGAAGTCGCCCGGCGCGACCAGGATGCCGAGGTCGGCCAGGTGGGCGACCGTCTGCCAGCAGGACTCGTCGCGGGTCGCCCACAGGTACAGGCTCGCCTCGCTGTGCTCGATCCGGAAGCCGTGCTCCAGGAGGGCGGCGCGCAGGGCCGTACGCCGGGCCGCGTAGCGCTCACGCTGTTCACGGACGTGCGAGTCGTCGCCCAGCGCCGCCACCACCGCCGCCTGCGTGGGCGCCGGCGTCATCATGCCGCCGTGCTTGCGGATCTCCAGGAGCGGCCCGAGGACCGCGGGGTCCCCGGCCAGGAAGGCCGCGCGGTAGCCCGCCAGGTTCGAGCGCTTGGAGAGGGAGTGGACGGCGACGATCCCCTCGTAGGAGCCGCCGCACACGTCCGGGTGCAGGACCGAGACGGGGTCGGCCTCCCAGCCCAGCTCGAGGTAGCACTCGTCGGAGAACACCAGCACGCCGTGCTCGCGCGCCCAGGCGACGATCCTCGTCAGCTCGTCCTTGCCGAGCACCTTGCCCGTCGGGTTCGACGGGGAGTTCAGCCACAGGAGCTTCAGGTTCGCCGGGTCCAGGTCGGTCGGATCGTCGTAGACCTGGTGATCGGCACGGGCCAGGCGCGCGCCGACCTCGTACGTCGGGTAGGCCAGACGCGGGTGGGCGACCGTGTCGCCGGGGCCGAGGCCGAGCTGGGTCGGGAGCCAGGCGACGAGTTCCTTCGATCCGACCACCGGCAGGACGTGGCGGTGGGTGACCCCGCGGGCACCCAGGCGGCGCTCCACCCAGCCCGTGATCGCGTCCCGCAGCTCCGGCGTGCCCCAGACGGTCGGGTAGCCCGGGGAGTCCGCCGCCGCGACCAGCGCCTTCTGGATCAGCTCGGGCACGGGGTCGACCGGAGTGCCGACGGACAGGTCGACGATCCCGTCCGGGTGCGCGGCGGCCGTCTTCTTGTACGGCTCGAGCTTGTCCCAGGGGAAGGTCGGAAGGCGGTCGGAGACTGCGGACACGGGGATCGGCTCACTTTCTGGAACGACGGGCGCCCCCGTACGAGCGTACGGGGACCAAACGCCTCGGTCCCGTGCGGCGCCGGGGCGGGCACCGTACGGGACCGAATCAACCGGCCTCCGGGCCGATTACTGGTTCATCGGGGGCAGCGCCGCGATGAAGGGGTGGTCGCGCTCGATCAGCCCCAGCTTGCTGGCGCCACCGGGCGAGCCGAGCTCGTCGAAGAACTCGACGTTCGCCTTGTAGTAGTCCTTCCACTCCTCGGGAGTGTCGTCCTCGTAGAAGATCGCCTCGACCGGGCAGACCGGTTCACAGGCCCCACAGTCGACGCATTCGTCCGGGTGGATGTACAAGGACCGCTGGCCCTCGTAGATGCAGTCGACCGGGCACTCCTCGATGCACGCCTTGTCCTTGACGTCGACACAAGGCTCTGCGATGACGTAGGTCACGCTGTCGTTCCTCCTCGGTAGGGCGCTGGCGGGCCTCCTCAGGCTCCGCCGCCTGGCGCGCGGGAGCGCGGCGTCGTCGATGCCCGCACCTAGTATCTCCGTTCCCGGGCATGATCCGAACAGGAGGGGTGAACTGACCTGTGGAAATCTCTGCGGGCGGACGGCTCGAGATCCGTATCACCGCTGCTGACGTGGGAAAACGCGTCTCCGTACGGCGGTGGAACGAACATGCCGCCGAGGGTGAGAAGTTCACCGACACGGTCGGAGTTCTCACATCATGGGATGACGGTGTGCTGCTGATCACACGGCGGGATGGTCAAAGTGTCCGGATCGCGGAATCGTCGCTGGTCGCGGGCAAGGTGGTCCCCGCGGCTCCGGCGCGTCGCCGGGGTCCCGCGGCGTCCTACGAGGAGCTGGCGCGGATCTCCGCCCGGGCCTGGCAGCCGGTGGAGCGGGAGCGGCTCGGTGAGTGGGAGCTGCGCGCGGCCGCCGGGTTCACGCGCCGGGCCAACTCGGTGCTGCCCCTCGGCGACCCCGGGCTGCCGCTGGACGAGGCGCTGGCGGCCGTACGGCGCTGGTACGCGGCCCGTGGCCTGCCCGCCTACATACAGCTCGCGACCGGCGCGGAGGGCACACAGGAGATGCTGTGCGCGGAGCTCGAGGCGCGCGGGTGGACGCGGGAGGTGACCGCCGAGCTGTGGACCGGCTCCCTGGCGCCGCTCGCGGACCGCGAGGCGCCCGGGGTGGAGCTGTCCCGCACGGCCGATGAGGCGTGGCTCGGCCGCTACCAGCGCAAGGGGCTGAGCGAGGTGGCCCTGACGGTGCTGAGCAGTGGTCCCTCGGTGTGGTTCGCGACGGTGCGGGGGGCTCAGGGCGCCCCGCCGGCGGCGATCGGGCGGTGCGTGGTGGACGGTCGGTGGGCCGGTTTCGCGGCGGTCGAGGTCGACCCGGAGCAGCGCCGGCGGGGCCTGGCCACCGCCGTGATGGCCGCGCTGGCCCGGCAGGCCCTGGACGAGGGCGCCTCGGCGGCCTGGCTCCAGGTGGAGACGGACAACGAGGGTGCGCGGGCCCTGTACGCGGGACTGGGGTTCGGGGCGCATCATGCATATCACCACTACCGGGAGCCGGAGGGCTCCCGTGAACCGGTGGCGTGAGAGGGTTCGAGGTTGTGATGCGTGGCCCCCGTCCCCCGGAGCCGGAGCGGGCCGCCGAGGTGCGGCGGCGGTTCGGCGAGGAGGCGCGGTCCGAGCGGCCCGACCTCGCGACGCTGTGCCTGCTCGTGGGCGCGGCGGCGGACGGAGAGCTGGACGAGGCCGGGATCGACGCCGCGCAGGTCGAGCTGGACCGGCTGGCCGGGCTGGTGCCGTTCCGGCCGGACGGGCCGCGCGCCTGGGCCGAGGCGCTGGCGGACGTCCTCGGCGGCCGCTGCGGGTTCCGCGGCTCCGCCGCGGACTACGAGCGTCTGGAGTCGTCGCTGCTGCACTCGGTGCTGCGGCGGCGGCGCGGGCTGCCGATCCTGCTGTCGGTGGTGTGGATCGAGGTGGCACGGCGGGCGGGGGCGCCGGTGTACGGGGTCGCCCTGCCCGGGCACTTCGTCGTGGGGTTCGGGCCCACGGACCGGCAGGTGCTGGCCGATCCCTTCGACGGGGGCCGGGTGCTGACCGGGGGTGACGCCGAGATGCTGGTGGTCGGCGCCACGGGGGCGCCGCTCGATCCCTCGATGCTCGGCCCGGCCGATCCGCTGGATGTGGTGCTGCGGGTGTTGAACAACATCCGGGCGTGGGCCGCCGCCCGGCCCGAGCGGTCGGACGTGGCCCTGTGGGCGGTGGAGTTGTCGCTGCTGGTGCCGTCGCACGCTGCGCGGTTGCGGTACGAGTACGCGCAGCTTCTGGTGCAGCGGGGGGAGTTCCTGCGGGGGGCCGCGGAGTTGGACGCGTACGCCGAGATCGTCTCCGCCGTCGACGACACGGTTGCGGAGCGGGTGCGGGGACAGGCTCGGGCTGCGCGGGCCATGCTCAACTGAGGTCCGCCCACGCGCCGTGGTGGGGCGCTACAGCCACCCCTTCTCACGAGCCATCCGCACGGCTTCGGCCCGGTTCCTCACCGCCAGCTTCTGTATGGCGGTGGACAGGTAGTTGCGGACGGTCCCCTGGGAGAGGTGGAGCGCCGCCGCCAGCTCGGCGTTCGTCGCGCCGTCCGCCGCCGCCCGCAGGACCTCGCGCTCCCGCTCCGTGAGCGGGTTGGCGCCGTCGGCCAGGGCGGCGGCCGCCAGCGTGGGGTCGATGATCCGTTCCCCGGCGAGCACCTTCCGTACGGCCTCGGCGAGTTGGGCCGCCGGGGCGTCCTTCACCAGGAACGCGGCGGCGCCCGCCTCCATCGCGGAGCGCAGGTAGCCGGGGCGGCCGAACGTCGTCAGCACGACCACCTTCAGCGCCGGCAGCTCGCGGCGCAACCGGGCCGCCGCCTCGATCCCGGTGGCGCCGGGCATCTCGATGTCGAGCAGTGCCACGTCCACCTCGTGGGCGCGTGCCGCCGCCAGCACCTCGTCCCCGCGCGCGACCTGGGCGACGACCTCGATGTCCTCCTCCAGGCCGAGCAGCGCGGCCAGCGCCTCGCGGACCATCGACTGGTCCTCGGCGAGAAGGACCTTGATCGTACGGCTCATGCCCCGGATCCTACGTCGGCCGCGACGCGCACCGGCACGCGTGCGACCAACCGGAAACCACGCCGGACGCGGCCCGCCTCCAGCGTCCCGCCGACCTTCTCCAGGCGCTCGGTCAACCCCGTCAGGCCGTTGCCGGGGCCGTTGCCCGCCCCGCCCGATCCGTCGTCCTCGACGGAGAGCTCCAGCATCCGCCCGTCCAGGGTCTGCCGTTGCAGCACCTCCACCGTGCAGCGGTCGGCCCCGCTGTGCCGTACGACGTTGGTGACCGCCTCGCGCAGTGCCCAGGCGAGCACGGACTCGCTCTCCTCGGCGACCCCGGTGAGGTCGGGTTCCGTGGGGACGTCCGCGGTGACTCCGGCCGCCGTCAGGGCCACCTGCGCCCCGGCCAGTTCCGCGGACAGGCGCGGGCGCCGGTAGCCGGTGACCGCCTCGCGCACGTCGACGAGGGCCTGGCGGCTGACCCGTTCGATGTCGGCGACCTGCTGGGCCGCCTTGTCGGGGTGGTCGGGGAGCATACGGCCGGCCAGCTCGCTCTTGAGCGTGATGAGGGAGAGCGAGTGGCCGAGCAGGTCGTGCAGATCGCGGGCCAGACGCAGCCGCTCCTCGTTGGCGGCGAGCTGTGCCACGGTGGCGCGCGCCTTGCGCAACTCCACCGTCGTCCGCACCAGTTGCCGTACGCCCGTCATCGCGAAGCCGAGCATCGTCACCATCAGCAAGAGGTTCCACATGCCGTGGAGGCCGGTGTACCGGCCGACGAGCAGCATCGTGAGGCTGTTCAGCGGGATCACCCAGTAGGCGATGCGCAACGGCAGGGTCGCGCCACAGGTGACCGAGACGTAGACGAAGAGGCCGATCCAGTTGCCGCCGAGCGTGAGACACAGGACGACCGCGAGCGTGCCGAGCAGGACGACCAGGGACGCGACGGTCCGTCCCGAGAACGGCCGGCCCATGTTCCGGAAGATGACCGCCAGGTAGACACCGACGAAGGTCACCAAGCCCACCCAGCCTGCCGCGTCGGCGGCGGCCGAGTGGTCACCGGAGGTCAGGTCCCGCACCGGAGAACTGAGGAAGATCAGCCAGGGCACGATCCACACCAGCTTGCGCAGCGCCTCGGCCAGGTTGCGGGGCGGCTGGCCCATGCGCATCAGCCGCTCCGCCCGGACCTCGTCCGACCGCTGGTCTTCCGTCATGGTGCTCACGCCTTCAGCGTGTCCTTCCGGTACAGCCAGGCCGCGCCGCCCGCGAAGAGGAGGAAGAAGGCGACGAGGATGGCGACGTCCTGGGCGTGCGGGGCCTGGCTCTGTTCTATCGCCCGTCCCAGGGCCGCGTACGCGTGGGTGGGCAGCCACTTGGCGATGTCCTGCAGCCAGGTGGGGAAGGTGGTGGAGGGCATCCACAGACCGCCGAGTATCGACAGGCCGAAGTAGATGATCATCGTGATCGGGCGGACCGCGTCCCCACTGGCGAGGTAGCCGATGGCGACTCCGAGGGCGGCGAAGACCAGGCTGCCGGCCCAGATGGCGCCGGTGAGGGCGAGCCACTGCCAGGCGTCCAGCCGTACGTCCTTCACGGTCGCGGCGACCAGGAAGACGACGACGATGGACGGCAGGCTGACGACGGCGGCGCTGGCCGTCTTGGCGAGGACGTAGCCGCGGCCCGGCAGGGTGGTCAGCCGCAGTTGCCGCACCCAGCCGCTCTCGCGCTCCTTGGCGATGCGCTCGCTGTTGCCCATCAGGACGGCGGTCAGGGCGCCGAAGGAGGCCATGGAGACCATGACGTACTTCGCGACGCTCAGGCCGGTGCCGTCGACGTTTCCCGTCTGGCTGGAGACCAGCAGGAAGATCGCCGTCGGGTAGATCACCGAGAAGAACAGGAACTTTCGGTTGCGCAGGGCGCGGGTCAGTTCCAGCCTGATGAGCGCGTTCATGACTGCTTGGCCTCCTCGGCCTCGGTGATGGCGACGAACGCCTGCTCGAGCCCGAGCCCGGCGACTTCGAGGTTGCGGGGGTAGACGCCGAGCCCGTACAGGGCGTGGACGGTCGCGTCGGCGTCGGACGACTGGATGCGTACGCTCTGCCCGGATACGTCCATGGCGGTCAGGAACGGCAGCGCGCGCAACGGGGCCTCGTCGATCGGGCCCTCCAGGTCGAAGCGGACACGGCGGGCGCCGGCCTTGGCCTTGATCTCGGCGGCGGTGCCGTCGGCGAGGAGCCGCCCGCGGTGCAGCACGAGCACCCGGTCCGCGATGGCGTCGGCCTCTTCCAGGTAGTGCGTGGCGAACAGGACCGTACGGCCCTGGTCCGCCTGCTCCCGCATGGTGGCCCAGAAGGCCTGGCGGGCGGAGACGTCCATGCCGGTGGTCGGCTCGTCCAGCACGATCAGGTCGCTGTCGCCCGCGGTGGCCAGGGCGAAGCGGACGCGCTGGGCCTGGCCGCCGGAGAGCTTGTTGACCTTGCGGTCGGCGATCTGGGCGATGCCCGCGCGGGCGAGCACGTCGCTGACCTTGTAGGGCCGCGGGTGCAGGTCGCAGCCGAGCTTGACCAGTTCGGCGACCGTCACCTCGTCCATCAGGCCGCCGCTCTGCAGCATCGCGCCCACCCGCCCGGCGACGATGGCCTCGCGCGGACTGGTTCCGAACACGCGCACGGTGCCGCTGTCGCTCTGCTTGAGCCCGAGGAGCAGGTCGAGGGTGGTCGACTTGCCCGCGCCGTTGGGCCCCAGCAGGGCCACGGTCTCCCCCGGGTGCAGCGCGAGCGACAACCCGTCCACGGCCTTCACGTCCCCATAGGCCTTGGTCACCTGATCGAACCCGACCACCACGTCGGTGGTCGCCCCTGTCGTCGTCATGGCCCCATCGTCCCGGGCCCGGAGGCCTCCGCGGCAGTGCCGGGTGTCGTCACTCCCGCATGACAGATGTCATGCCGACGGCATGACAGGGGTGGACCGACGGCCGACACGGCAGGGGGGCACTCCCCGGGCGCCCCCCTGGCCGGCCGCCGGCCGCGCGGTGGGACTAGTGCGGGTTCGTGTCGATGACCGCGACCCGGTTGGTCGTGCTCATCAGCGCCTGGCGCAGGGCGAGGTAGACGTCCTCGGGCGTCACGGGCGTCTTCTTGCCGTTGCCCCGGGTGATGAGCACGCCGTCGAACGTCTGGCCGTAGAGCTCCTTGAGGGCGGCCAGGTTGGGCTTGTCGACCAGTTTGCCGTCGACGGCCGTCACGCCGAGGAACTTCCACAGGGACTTCTGGGGGCTCATCGGGATCGAGTGCGCCGCGTCCGTCTGCACCGTCACCTTGCCGGACATCGCCGGCTCGGCGAAGGCCTTCATCTCCCGGTCGACCTCGGCGTTCGTGACCGCCGGCTGCCGGGTCGTGGTGGCCACCCGCACGGGCGTGCCGGATCCGGTCTCCACCTGGGTGCGGTACGCCTCCTGGACGGCCGCGGTCGACGCCGCCACGTCGATCCCCTTGCCCGCCTTGCCGTAGACGGCAACGGCCCGGCCGGGCTCGAACCTGATCGTGCCCTCGACCATCGATCCGGAGCCTCCCGCGACACGCTGGAGGGCGGCCTGCAGCTTCTCCTCGTCGACGGGCATGACGGGCTGGACCACCCGGTGCTGCCCGAACAGCGAGCCGATCACCGACACCGGGTTGTAGTCGCTCTTCGCGGCGGCGGCGACGGTGGCCTTGCTGTCGAACTGGAGGCCCGCCTGGTCCGGCCTGAGGGGGACCGTCCTGCCGTCGACCGAGAGCTGCAGGGGCTTGTCGGTTCGACTGCCGAGCGCGGCGTCGAGCTTCTCGACCGCCTCGTCCCGGGTGCCGCCGCCGATGTCGACGCCGAGCACCGTGGTGCCCTTGGGCACGTCGGAGTGGTTCATCAGCAGGCCGGCGCCGTAGGCGACACCGGCGACGAGGACCACGCCGCCGCCCAGCAGGACCAGCTTGCTGCGGCCCTTCTTGGCCGGCTTCGAGGCGCCGGCACTCTGCGGCTTGGGCGCATCGGGCAGCTTCGGGGGCGTGTGCGGGGTCGGCGCCTGGGAGGGGGAGCCCGGGCCGAACGGGCCGCCGCTCCGGTCGCCCGGCGGGACGACGGGGATGCCGCTGGTGACGGTGTGCCCGGAGACATTGCCGCCGGGACCGGCGAAACCCTGGGGGCCCGGCTCGGGGGCGGGCTTCTGCGGGGTGAGGATCGCGGTGTCGTCGCTGAGCCCGCCGCCGGGACGGCCCTGGTCCGCAGCGGCGCCGGGCGCGCCGGGCGCTCCCGGGCCGAGCGGTCCGCCGGGGGTGCTCCGGGCGCCGGGTGCCAGAAGGCCCGGGCCGCCGATTCCCGTACCCGGAGGGGTCAGGCCGGGGCCGCCGGGGCTGGAGGTGATCGTGCTGTCGCCGGTGACCGGGCCGCTGGTCGGGCCGGAGGGGCCGCGCCGGCCCGGCTCGGAGAAGTACGGAAGGTCGTCGCGGCGGGGTTCGTCGCTCTCGTCGGCGCCGATCGCCGGGAAGGAGGCCGTGCTGGCCGCCACAGCGTCGGACACGTCGAACGAGCCGGTGCCGCCGCCGTGCCCCGGCGCGACGGGTCCGGCGCTGGTGGCACCCGGGAGTCCCGCGCCGTTCGTGCCGCCCGGTCGTGCACCGAAGGCGCCCGCGCCGCCCGGGCCGTCCCCGGGCCGTGCGCCCGGCGCACCGGAACCGCCGGGGCGTGCGCCACCCGCGGAGTTCGCGCCCGAACCACCCGGTCGCGCGCCGCTCGCGCCGGGACCGATCGGCGCACCCGGACGACCGGACGCTCCGTTCGCGCCCCGCGCACCCGCGCCGTTACCGGCACCCTCGCCCGGCGCCCCCACGCCGGACGCGCCGTTCGGGCCCTGTATGCCGGAAATCCCGGACATGCCCGCCCCGTTGGTGGACCCGCTGCCCTGCGCGGGCTTGCGCGGTGCGAACCAGTCGCTGGTCGCCGTCTTCCCCTCGGCCGGTGCGGCCGGCTCCGCCGGGGTGTCCAGGGTGCTCACCGCGCCCACGGACTGTGTCGCCCGCGTGTCCGGGCCCGCTTCGTCGGTCGCGCTGTCGGCATCCGCGACGGGGGTGCGCACGACGACCGGCGGAATGGGCCGGGACCCGGGGATGTTGATCCGGACGCGGGTCGTCAGCGTGGTCTCGGTCTTGCGTTCCTCCGACGGCGAGGCCGAACGGCTCCCGTCGACACCGTCCTCGGCAACCAGGGGGGTTCCGTACGGCGGCGTACCCGACGGGTACGCGGCTGCGCCACGCCCGTTGGGTCCGGCGGACGAGTTGTCAGTTTCACGACTCAAGGCAGGTTCTCCCGGTTGGCTCCACCGCCTGTTTCGACCTCAACAGGTGGGAGTCCCCCCTGCTCGAGCGAAGCCGAGAGCGTGGGGGAGGCTCGGCGGCGCGCACCACCATACTGGCCGCTTGCGCAACGCAGACCGCGCCCGCGAGGGAAAACCCGCACGGGACCCCCACGTCCGCACCGCGTTTTCCGGGGGACATCCCATGACCCCCGGCGACGAAGTGGTACGTCACTTGCCAAGTCGGGCGCCGGGGCCGCCGGGTTGCCGACCGCGGGCAAGGGTGGCGCAGATCACAGCGACGGCCATTCCGCCGAGCAGGAACAGGTACGAGCCGATGCCCGCGCCGAACAGGAAGTCGCCCTCCGGGCGGCTGACGGTGAGCAGCATGACGGCGACCAGCCATCCGGCGGCGGGCGCGAGGGCCCCGGCGCGGGCGCCGGTGGCCTGGGCGCCGCCCAGGAAGGCTCCGGCCGCGCCCGCGAGCGCGAGGAGCAGTCCGCCCGGGAACCAGGCGCCCTGCAGCAGACCGCCCGCCACGCCGACGGCCGCCCCCAGCACCAGCAACCCGAGGTAGGCGGCCATCCGTCCGGGCGAGGGCAGGGTCAGGGGCTGTGCGAGTGCGTTCGGCTGTTTGCTCGGCGCCGTCATGGGGTCACTCCTTGGAACAGATCCGTCGCCCGGGCCCCGGTCTTCCCCCAGCCTCCGGCCGGGGGGACCCCCATCTCGCTACGCTCACCGTGCGCCAACTCGTAGTACTCGGTGGTGAACAGGGGCTGGGCGAGCGCGTTGGACAGCGCGAAGTACGGCTCGGCGACCTCGATCTGGGTGGCGTGCGCACGCATCGCCGCGGCCTTCGCCGCAGCGAACGCCGTGCCGTCGATCTCTGTGGTGACGACCTGGTCGTCGACCACGCCGGGAACGTCGTCGATGCTCGCCGCCTTGGCGAAGGGCGTCTTGTCGAGCGCCTCGCCGAGCCGGGCGAACGCGGCCCGGGCGACCGAGCGCGGCATCCGGTTCCAGTAGATCTTCGCGATCCGCCAGGGCGTCCCGAGGTCCGGGCGGAAGCCGGGGTCGGCGGCCAGGCCGGCGGCGCGCATGGCGACGCGGTGGGCCTTGATGTGGTCCGGGTGGCCGTAGCCGCCGTCGGGGTCGTAGGTGACGAGGACCTGGGGGCGTACCTCGCGGACGACCGCCACGAGGTGCGCGGCGGCCTCGTCGAGGTCCGCGGACCAGAAGGACCCCGGCCGGTGGTTCTGCTCGGCGCCCATCATCCCCGAGTCGCGGTAGCGGCCGGGGCCGCCGAGGAAGCGGTGGTCCGCGACGCCGAGTTCGTTCATGGCGGCGGCCAGTTCGCCGGCCCGGTGCGGGCCCAGCGCGTCGTCCCGGTCGGGCGCGAGGTGCGCGAGCTCCGGCGGGATGACCTCGCCCTCCTCGCCGAGGGTGCAGGTCACCAGCGTCACCCGGGCGCCCTCGGCCGCGTACTTGGCCATGGTCGCGCCGTTGTTGATCGACTCGTCGTCCGGGTGCGCGTGCACCAGGAGCAGACGCCGGTCGGGCAGATCGGTCATGGAACCACCCTACGAGTGCCTCGGCTCCCTGCCGGTATCACCCCTGATGCTCGCCCTCGGCGCCCTCGTCCTCGTAGGCGGGCCTTCGGTCGAAATGGTCCAGTCGGCGATGGCGACGTCGTCGCCGTGGACGAAGCCCTTGCGGGTGGCGTAGCGGGGGCCGTCCGGGATGGAATGACGGCCCTCCCGGCCGTCACCCCTGCGGGCGAGACAGGCCCGTCCTCCGCGGCCCCTAGAACTTGATGCTGCCGATCATTCCCGCGATGTTCGTGGTCAGCTCGCTGATCGTGGGCGCGACCGTGGAGGAGGCGAGGTAGAAGCCGAGGAGCATGCACACGATCGCATGCCCGGCCTTCAGCCCTGACTTCCTGATCAGAAGGATGACGACGATCGCCAGCAGCACCACCGCCGAAATCGAGAGTGCCACGGCGGCTCACCTCCAAAGATCCCAGGACGCGGGGGGTTCGGACTATGGGGGCAGATAAATCCACACAACAGGCAGCTCGTTCATACCCACTATGCGCTAGTGATCATAACTATCCGTACGTGCGCATCGATCGGCGCACGGCCGCACAAGGGGGCGCATGGCCAATATGGTCAGGGCATGACCACCGAGCCTGCTTCCTTCCCCCGACGGCACGCGCGGACCCAGCGGTTCACGCTCGGCGCGCCGCGTGCGTTCACCGTCGCGCCCGACGGTTCCCGTGTCGTGTTCCTGCGGTCCGCCTCCGGCACGGACCGCGCGCACCACCTGTGGGTCCTCGACCTGGCGGACGGCGCGGAGCGCCTCGCGGCCGACCCGGGCGCCCTCCTCGGGGGCGCCGCCGAGCAGTTGCCGCCCGAGGAGCGCGCCCGCCGGGAACGCAGCCGCGAGGGCGGCGCCGGCATCGTCGGCTACGCCACCGACGCGGCCGTGGAGTTGGCGTCTTTCGCCTTGTCAGGGCGGCTTTTCACGGCGGAGCTGCGCGCGGGCACGGCACGCGAACTGCCCGTCGCGGGACCGGTGGTCGACCCGCGGCCGGCGCCCGACGGCCGGCACGTCGCCTATGTCCGCGGGGGCGCGCTGCGGGTGGTGGGGGCCGAGGGCGAGGGCGACCGGGCGCTCGCCGAACCGGAGTCGGAGTCGGTCACCTATGGGCTCGCCGAGTTCGTCGCGGCCGAGGAGATGGCCCGTTCCCGGGGTTTCTGGTGGTCGCCGGAGTCCGACCGGCTGCTCGTGTCGCGCGTGGACGACACGCCGGTGCGGCGGTGGTGGATCTCCGATCCGGCACATCCGGACCGGGAGCCGCAGCGGGTTCCGTATCCGGCGGCGGGCACCGACAACGCGGACGTACGGCTGTTCGTCGTGGGGCTCGACGGAGCGCGCACCGAGGTCGTCTGGGACCGGGCGCGGTACCCGTATCTGGCGCGAGTGCACTGGTCACAGGCGGGTGCGCCGCTGATTCTGGTGCAGGCGCGGGACCAGCGCAGCCAGCTCTACCTGGCCGTGGACCCGGACACCGGGGCGACCCGGATGGTGCACGCGGATGAAGATCCATATTGGCTGGAACTTTTCGCCGGTGTCCCGTGCTGGAGCCCCTCCGGGCAGCTCGTCCGGATCGCCGACGAGGGCGGCGCGCGGGTGCTCGCGGTGGGGGAACGGCCGCTGACCGGACCGCAGTTGCACCTGCGGGCGGTGCTCGACGTCTCGGACGCCGATGTGCTGGTGGCGGCGTCGGCGGGCGAGGCGGCGACGGATCCGGAGACCGGCGAGGTCCACGTCTACCGCGTGAACGAACTCGGGGTGGAGCGCGTGTCGCAGGAGCCGGGTGTGCACTCGGCCGTGCGCGCGGGAGGCGTGACCGTGCTCGTCTCCTCGGTCCTCGACCGCCCCGGCGTCCAGGTGCGGGTGCTGCGCGAGGGCAAGCGTCCGGCCATCGTGGCGTCCCATGCGGAACATCCCGGTATGTCCCCGCGTGTGCGGCTGACACAGGGGGGCGCACGCCGAATCCCATGCGCCGTGCTTATGCCTACGGACTACTCCGGTGACGCCTCCCTCCCCGTCCTCATGGACCCCTACGGCGGCCCGCACGGCCAGCGCGTGGTGGCCGCGCACAATCCGCACCTGACCTCGCAGTGGTTCGCCGACCAGGGATTCGCCGTGATCGTCGCGGACGGGCGCGGCACCCCGGGGCGCTCCCCCGCCTGGGAGAAGGCGGTCAAGGACGATCTCGCCGCGGTCGTGCTCCAGGACCAGGTGGACGCGCTGCACGCCCTGGCGGGGGACTTCCCGCTCGATCTGTCCCGGGTCGCGATCCGCGGCTGGTCCTTCGGCGGTTACCTCGCGGCGCTCGCGGTGCTGCGCCGCCCGGACGTCTTCCACGCGGCCGTGGTGGGCGCGCCGGTGACCGACCTGCGCCTCTACGACACCCACTACCAGGAGCGCTACCTGGGGGACCCGGGCCGGCAGCCCGAGGTGTACCGCCGCAACTCACTGATCGACGACGCGGGCCTGGTGGACGCGGCGGAGCCGGCCCGCCCGATGATGATCATCCATGGCCTGGCGGACGACAATGTGGTGGTGGCCCACTCCCTGCGCCTGTCCTCGGCCCTCCTGGCCGCCGGCCGCCCGCACGAGGTGCTGCCGCTGTCCGGGGTGACGCACATGACCCCGCAGGAAACGGTCGCGGAAAACCTGCTGCTCCTCCAGCGGGACTTCCTGCGCCGCAGTCTGGACTTGGGCTGAGCAGGAAAAACCCCACAGAGCACAGCAACGATCAACTGAGGAACGACGGCGAGACGCCGGCCGGGTCCGCGAGAGCGGCGCCGGTGCAGGCGCAGAGAACGGCAACGGGCCGGGGTGACTGGCACCCCGGCCCGTTCACGGCACCCGCACGGCCGTACGCTGTTCACTCTGCTGCGTCCGTATATCGGAACCGCGTCAGCCAAGTTGCCTGCGTGTTAACGGAGTTCGTGTGCGTTTGGGGAGCTGTGGGGCTCTTCGGGCGGCTCCTCGGGCGGCTCCGCGGGCGGCGCCTCGGGGAGCGTCCCGGGCGGCACCACGCCCCTCTCCTCCGCGAAGTGGCACGCCGAGTCGTGCGCGGCCGGCCCGCCCGTCCCCCGGAACTCCTCCGGCACCGCGAGCGGCGGCACCTCGAGCACGCACCGCTCCCGGGCCTTCCAGCAGCGGGTGCGGAACCGGCAGCCGGACGGGATGTCCGCCGGGGACGGCACGTCACCGCTGAGGATGATCCGGTCGCGGTGCTCACGGGCCTCCGGGTCCGGCACGGGAACCGCCGACAGCAGCGCCTGGGTGTAGGGGTGCGTGGGATGCTCGTAGATCTCCTCGTCGGTGCCGATCTCCACGATCTTGCCGAGGTACATCACCCCGACCCGGTCGGAGATGTGCCGCACGATCGACAGGTCGTGCGCGATGAAGACGTAACTCAGCCCGAACTCCTCCTGGAGCCGCGCCATCAGGTTGATCACCTGGGCCTGCACCGACACGTCGAGCGCGGAGACCGGCTCGTCCGCCACGATGATCTCCGGGCGCAGCGCCAGCCCCCGGGCGATGCCGATGCGCTGGCGCTGCCCCCCGGAGAACTGGTGCGGATAGCGGTTGATGTGCTCGGGGTTGAGCCCGACGACGTCCAGCAGTTCCCGCACCCGCCGCCGTCTGTCCCCCTTGGGGGCGACCTCGGGGTGGATCTCGTACGGCTCCCCCACGATGTCGCCGACCGTCATACGGGGGTTGAGGGAGGTGTACGGGTCCTGGAACACCATCTGGATGTTGCGCCGCACCGCCTTCAGCGCGCGTCCGGACAGCCGGGTGATGTCCTCGCCCCGGTACCGGATCGAACCGGCCGTCGGCGGCTCGAGGTTGACCAGCAGGCGGGCGAGCGTCGACTTGCCGCACCCGGACTCCCCGACGATCCCGAGGGTTTCGCCCCGGCCCAGCGTGAAGTCGACGCCGTCGACCGCCCTGACCGCGCCGATCTGCTTCTTGAAGAGGATGCCCCGGGTGAGCGGATAGTGCTTGACCAGCCCGCTGACCTCCAGGATCGTCTCAGGACCGGCCATGCAGGCACTCCCTCCAGAAGTGGCAGGCGCTCCCCCGCCGCTCGTCCACCTCGTACAGTGGCGGCTCGTCGGTGCGGCACACGTCGCGGGCCAGGGGGCAGCGGGGGTGGAAGGGACAGCCCGGCGGGATGTGCGTGAGGCTCGGCGGCAGGCCCTTGATGGCGTACAGGTGCCGGCCCTTGCGGTCGAGCCGGGGGATGGAGTCGAGCAGGCCCCTGGTGTAGGGATGAGCGGGGCTCTTGTAGATGTCGTGCACGGGGGCCGATTCCACGATCCGGCCCGCGTACATGACGGCGATCCGGTCGGCGACGTCGGCGACGACTCCGAGGTCGTGGGTGATGAGGACGAGGCCCATGCCGTACTCGCGCCGCAGCTCGGCCAGCAGGTCCATGACCTGGGCCTGCACGGTGACGTCCAGCGCGGTGGTGGGCTCGTCCGCGATGATCAGGGCGGGCTCCAGCGCCAGCGCCATGGCGATCATGATGCGCTGGCGCATCCCGCCGGAGAACTGGTGCGGATAGTCCCGCACGCGCTGGCGGGCGGCCGGGATCCGGACCCGGTCCATCAGCTCGATCGCCCGGGCGCGCGCGTCCTTCTTCGACATCCCCCGGTGTACGACGAACATCTCGCCGAGCTGGTCGCCCACGGTGAGGACGGGGTTCAGCGCGGAGAGGGCGTCCTGGAAGATCATGGCCATCCCGGCACCGCGGATCCTGCGCCGCTCCTCCTCCTTGAGGGTCAGCAGGTCCCGCCCCCGGAAGAGGACCTGGCCACCGGTGATCCGTCCGGGCGGCGTGTCGAGGATGCCCATGACCGCCTGCGCGGTGACGGACTTGCCGGAGCCGGACTCCCCGAGCACCGCCAGCGTCTCGCCGGCGTCGACGGCGTAGTCGACCCCGTTGACGGCCCGGGCGATCCCCTCCCTGGTCCGGAACTCCACGTGCAGGTCCCGCACTTCCAGCAGCACGGCCGTCACCTCAGCTTCGGGTCGAGGGCGTCGCGCACCGCGTCGCCGAGCATGATGAACGCGAGCACGGTGATCGCCAGGGCCCCGGAGGGCCACAGCAGCGCGTGCGGGGCGTTGCGGATGTACGGGGAGGCGGCGGAGATGTCGATCCCCCAGGACACGCTCGGCGGTTTCAGCCCGACGCCGAGGTAGGACAGGGTGGCCTCCAGCGCGATGTACGTGCCGAGCGCGATGGTCGCGACGACGATCACCGGTGCGACCGCGTTGGGCGCGATGTGCCGCAGCAGGATGCGGGTGTCGGAGGCGCCGAGGGCACGGGCGGCCTGGACGTAGTCGTGCTGTTTGGCGGTGATGACCGCACCGCGCGCGATCCGGGAGATCTGGGGCCAGCCGAGCAGCACGATGAACCCGACGACCGGCCACACGGTGTTGCCGGTCACCACGGAGAGCAGGACGAGCCCGCCGAGGACCACCGGGATGGCGAAGAAGATGTCGGTCGCCCGGGACAGGATCGCGTCCCAGCCGCCGCCGAAGTACCCGGCGAGTCCGCCGAGGACCGAGCCGAGGACCGCGACGCCGAGCGTGGCGCAGACGCCGACCGTGACGGAGGTGCGGGCGCCGTAGACGGTCCGGGTGTACACATCGCACCCCTGCCCGTCGAATCCGAACGGGTGCCCGGGCTGGGAGCCCTCCTGGGCCTTGGACAGCTCGCAGGTGAGGGGGTTGCCGGAGGTGATGAGGGACGGCCAGAGCGAGATCAGGACGAGGAAGAGGATCACCAGCGCGGAGACGAGGAACACCGGGTTGCGGCGCAGGTCGCGCCAGGCGTCGGACCACAGGCTGCGGGGCCGTCCGGCCGGGCCTTCCGGTCCCCTCTCCAGGGTGGCCGCCTCGCTGGCGGCGAGGTCCATGGCGCCGCCCATGCCCGTCCCGGCGACGGCCCCTTTCCGCTCGTACCGCGGCTGCTCAGGCATAGCGGATCCTCGGGTCGAGTACGGCGTACAGGAGGTCGACGAGCAGGTTGGCGATCAGGAAGACCAGCACGAGCACGGTCACGAACCCGACGACCGTCTGGGTGTTCTGCCGCAGGATCCCCTGGTAGAGCTGGTAGCCGACACCATGGATGTTGAAGATCCGCTCGGTGACGATCGCGCCACCCATCAGGGCGCCGATGTCGGTGCCGATGAAGGTGACGACGGGGATGAGCGAGTTGCGCAGCAGATGCCGGGTGATCACACGGCGGCGCGGCAGCCCCTTGGCGACGGCGGTGCGGACGTAGTCGGACCGTCTGTTCTCGGCGAGCGAGGTCCGGGTGAGCCGGGTGACGTAGGCGAGGGAGACGGAGGCGAGGACGAGACCGGGCACGATCAGCTCGCCGAGGGTGGCCGCCGGGGAGACCGACGGTCTGGTCCAGCCCCACTTCACGCCGAGCAGCAGTTGGAGCAGCAGGCCGGTGACGAAGGTCGGCACGGAGATCACGACGAGGGTGAGCAGCAGGACGGTGGTGTCGACGGGCCGTCCGCGGCGCAGCCCGGTGACGACGCCCAGCGCGATCCCGAAGACGACCTCGAGGACGATCGCGACGATCGTGAGCCGGATGGTGGGCGGGAAGGCGGTCGCCATCAGCTCGGTGACCTTCTGCCCGTTGAAGGCGGTGCCGAAGTCGCCGGTGAAGACGTTGCCCATGTAGGTCGCGTACTGCTGCCACAGGGGCTTGTCGAGGCCGAACTCCCGGCGCAGCTGGGCCGCGGTGGCGGGGTCGCACTGCCGTTCGCCGCACAGGCCGGCGACGGGGTCGCCCATCACGTTGACCATCAGGAAGATGAGCAGGGTGGCGCCGAAGAAGACCGGGATCATCTGCAGCAGGCGCCGGACGACGTACCGTCCCAATGGGGCCTCCGGGGGGGTGGCGGGCGGGCGTGCGGCTCAGCGGACCTGGATCTGGTCGTAGACGGGAACGCTGAAGGGGTTGAGCGCCACGTTCGCGAGGCGCGCGGAGTAGCCGGCGCTCCCGTTCTGGTACCAGAGCGGGATGGCGGCCATGTTGTCCCGCACGACGCCCTCGGCCTGCTGGAACAGCCCCACGGCGGCCGCCTTGTCGCTCTCGGCGTTCGCCCGGTCGACGAGCTTGTCGAAGTCCTTGTTCGACCACTTGCCGTCGTTGGAGGAGGCGTTCGTGTAGTAGAGCGGCTGGAGGAAGTTCTGGATGAGCGGGTAGTCCATCTGCCATCCGGCGCGGAACGGCCCGGACATCTTGTGCCGCCCGATCTGGTTGCGGAAGTCGGCGAAGGTGCCGACCGGGTTGCCGACGCAGGCCCGGTCGTTGCCGAGGGCGTTGTTGACGGAGTTGCACACGGCGTCCACCCACTCCCGGTGCGAGCCCGAGTCGGCGTTGTACGTGATCCTCACCTGGCCTCCCGGCAGTCCCCCGCCCTCCTGGATGAGCTTCCTGGCCCGGCCCGGGTCGTAGCGGCAGGCGTCGCCGCACAATCCCTCCTTGAAGCCGCCGTCGGTGCCGAGGACGGGTGAGGTCCAGTCACTGGCGGGGGTGCGGGTGTGGTGGAAGATCGTGTCGGTGATCTGGTCCCGGTTGATCGCCATGGACAGGCCGGTGCGGACCTTCTCCATCCCCGGCCTGTTCCAGCGCGGGTCGTAGTAGGGGAAGGCGAGGGTCTGGATGATGCCGGCCGGGGCGGTGAGGTACCGGCCGCCGAGATCCGACTGCACGTTCCTGAGCTGCGAGGCGGGGACGTCGTCGCTGAGGTCGAGGTTGCCGGCCAGGAGATCGGTGTAGGCGGTGTTGCTGTCGGTGTAGACCTTCAGGTCCACACCGTTGTTGCGGGCCTTGTCCGGGCCGGGGTAGGCGTCCCACTTCCGCAGGGACATCATGAAGCCACGCGTGTAGGAGCGGACCAGGTACGGGCCGTTGCCGACGGGCTTCCTCAGCCAGTCCGCGTGGTGGTCGAAGAACGCCCGGGGCAGCGGGGCGAAGGCCACGTAGCCGAGCGTGTCCGGGAAGGTGGAGAACTTCTGGCCCAGCCGGACGGTGAAGGTGCGCCGGCCGGTCACCTTCAGCCCGGAGAGGGTGTCGGCGCTCTGGGCGCCGGAGGCCGGGTGCACCTTGTCGTAGCCCTCGATGTAGCCGAAGAAGTACGCGTTCTTCTGGTCGTTCCTCAGGCTCGCGCCGTAGTTCCAGGCGTCGACGAAGGACCGGGCGGTGACGGGCTCCCCGTTGCTGAACGTCCAGCCGTCCTTGACGGTCACGGTGAAGGTGCGCGAGTCGGCGGTCTCGATCCGCTCGGCGAGCATGTCCTCGGCCGCGCCGGTCCGCGGGTTGTACCGCTTGAGCCCGCGGAAGAGCATGTCGAGCACCTTGCCGCCCTGGACCTCGTTGGTGTTGGCCGGCTCGAGCGGGTTCTGCGGATCGCCCCAGGAGGAGCTGAACACCCCGGGCGCGGTGCCGCCGCCGTCCGCGCCCCCGCCGCAGGCGGCCACCATGAGGACGGCCACCGCCGCCCACGGGGCGAGCCTGGCTCCGCGCATGGGTGCCTCCTCGGGGTGTGCGCCTGACCTCGACGCCGGGACACTGTCCGTTATCGGCCACTATCGACCCGAAGGCCCCTCATCGCACGCACCGCCACCCGACTGGCCGCGCCCCGTCCGTACGACGGCGTCAGGCCCCCACCAGCGGGGCTTCACAGGTGTGGACCAATGACTGCCGCAGCGCCATCGATTCCCTCGTTTCCGCAGGCCAAACGGCATTTGACGCACCGTTGACGGGCGTGGAGCACCGCTGATAGACACACTCATCACCCATCCGGCGTCAGCCGGTCCGGTCCCGATCAAGCCGTTCCCCGATCCGCCGTCCCGTGCACTGATGACGTGAGGTCAGCATCGATGAGCACGCAAGGCCACCACGGCAGAGGGCGCTCGCGCCCGGACCGCCCACGACACCGTTCGCCGCGGCTCGTCGCCGCCGCCCTCACGGTCTCGGCCGTTCTCGCGTCACCCCAGCAGGCCCAGGCGGAACGGGGTGACTCGGTCCTCACCGTGGCGGTCGCGCAGAGCGTGGACTCGCTGAGCCCGTTCCTCGCGACCCGCCTGGTCAGTACCAGCATCAACCGGCTGATGTACGAGTACCTGACCGATTACGACCCGGGGGACGCCCACCCGGTCCCGGGTCTCGCCACCCTCTGGAAGCCGTCCGCCGACAAGCTCACCTGGACGTACACGATCCGCTCCGACGCCACCTGGTCGGACGGCCGGAAGGTCACCGCCGAGGACGCGGCGTGGACGTTCACCAAGATGATGACCGACGAGAAGGCGGCCACGGCGAACGGCAGCTTCGTCGCCAATTTCAGGAAGGTCACGGCCCCGGACCCCACCACGCTCGTCATCGAACTCAAGAAGCCCCAGGCCACGATGACCGCGCTGGACGTGCCCATCGTCCCCAGGCACGTCTGGGAGAAGGTCGGGGACTTCGGGACGTTCAACAACGACAAGAGCTTCCCCGTCGTCGGTGACGGCCCGTTCGTGCTCACCGACTACAAGCCCGACAGCTATGTGCGGCTCAAGCCCAACAAGAGCTTCTGGCGGGGCGCCCCCAAGTTCGACGAGCTGGTGTTCCGGTACTACAAGGACCAGGACGCGGCGGTGGCCGCCCTGCGCAAGGGAGAGGTCTCCTTCGTCGCGGGCTCCCCGTCCCTGACTCCCGCTCAGGCGGCCTCCCTCGAGGGTGAGAAGAACATCAGGGTCAACGACGCCCCGGGCCGCCGTTTCTACGCCATCGCCACCAATCCCGGCGCCCGCGCGAAGAACGGGCAGAAGTTCGGCGACGGCGACCCGTCCCTCCTGGACGAGCGGGTGCGGCACGCCCTGTTCATGGCGGTCGACCGCAGGACGCTCGTCGACAAGGTGTTCCAGGGCCACGCCGTCGAGGGCCAGGGCTACATACCGCCCCGCTTCTCCACGTACTTCTGGAAGCCGTCGGCGAGCCAGGACCTGGCCTACGACCCGGCGAAGGCCGGCCGGCTCCTCGACCAGGCGGGCTACCGGAAGAACGCCGACGGCAGGCGCGTGGGCAGGGACGGCAAGCCCCTCACCTACCGCATGCTGTGCCACGCCACCGACCCGAACGACAAGGCGGTCGGCCAGTACCTCAAGGAGTGGTGGGGCAGGCTCGGCATCGGCCTGACCCTCGACTGCCTCGACAACGTGACCGACCCCTGGCTCGCCGGCAAGTACGACCTCGCCTTCGACGGCTGGTCCGTCAACCCCGACCCCGACTTCGTGCTGTCGATCCACACCTGCGCGGCGCTCCCGGCGACCCCCAAGGACACCGGCGCCACGGACAACTTCATCTGCGACAAGGCGTACGACGACCTCTACGCCCGGCAGCTCGCGGAGTACGACCCCGCCGCCCGCGCCGCCCTCGTCAAGCAGGCGGAGTCGCGGCTGTACGACCTCGGCTACATGAACGTCATGGCGTACCCGAACGCGGTCGAGGCCTACCGGACGGACCAGATCGCGTCGATCACGACCATGCCTTCGAAGGCGGGCAACATCTACGGCCAGGACGGCTACTGGAGCTGGTGGTCGGCCGTACCGGCGGACTCCGCCGGCTCCTCGGGCGGTTCCTCGTCCACCGGGGTCGTCATCGGCATCGTCGCGGGCGTCGTGGTCCTCGCGGGCGCCGGGGGACTCCTCGCCCTGCGGCGTCGCGCCACCGCCGAGGACCGTGAGTAGTGGAACCGGCGCGCGAGCTGCGGACACGGGCGGGCACCGGGTACCCGCGGTACGCGGCGGGCAAGGCGGGCGGCGCCGCCGTCTCCCTGCTCGCCGTCCTGGTGACCGGTTTCTTCCTCTTCCGCCTGATCCCCGGCGACCCGGTGAAGTTCATGACGGGCGGCCGTCCGGTGTCGGCCGAGCAACTGGCCGCCTACCGCCGGGAGTTCGGTCTCGACCTGCCGTTGTGGCGGCAGTTCACGGACTACTGCGGCAAGGCGCTCACGGGTGATCTCGGCACGTCGTACCAGTTCCGGACCCCCGTGATCGACAAGATCACCGAGGCGCTGCCGAACACGCTGCTGCTCACCGGCACCGCGTTCGTCCTCTACACGCTCCTGGGCATCGTTCTCGGCACCCGCTCGGCGTGGCGCCACGGCCGCCTCGGCGACCGGCTCAACACCGGTCTGGCGCTGACCCTGTACTCGGTCCCCTCCTTCTGGCTGGGCCTGCTGCTCATCATCGTGTTCGCGGTGGGCGTGGGCCCGGTCCCGGGTCTGTTCCCGACCGGCGGCATGGAGTCGGGCGGTGAGGAGGGCTTCGCGCACGCCGTCGACGTCGCCCACCATCTCGTCCTGCCGGTGATCACGCTGGTCGCGGTCGAATACGGGCAGACGCTGCTGGTGACCCGCTCGGCACTGCTGGACGAGATGGGCAGCGACTATCTGACCACCGCACGCGCCAAGGGCCTCAGGGACGACCTGGTCCGGCGCCGGCACGCCGTGCCGAACGCGCTGCTGCCGACCGTGACCCTGATCTTCGTCAACCTCGGACGGACGGTCGCGGGAGTGATCCTCGTGGAGACGGTGTTCTCCTGGCCCGGCCTCGGCGGCCTGTTCTACCAGGCGCTGAGCGTTCCCGACCTCCCCCTGGTCCAGGGGCTGTTCCTCGTCTTCGCCTCGGCGGTGATCCTCATGAACACGCTGGCCGACCTGATCTATCCGCTGCTCGACCCCCGGGTGGGCCGATGACGACCGACACGACTCCCCCGGGCGGACCGGCCCGTACCGACCCGGCTCCCCCGGCGGCGAAGGCGAGCCCGCGCACGCTCACCTGGCAGCGGCGCCGCCGCTCCGCCGCCCGCTTCTGGGCCCGCTACCGCACGCACCGCGCCGGGCTCGTGGGCCTGGCCGTCCTCGGCGTGTTCGCCCTGGTCGCGCTGACCGCGCCGCTGACCGTCGGCTCCGACGTGGCCAGTGTGACGGGCGCGCGGGGCCGGCCGCTGGAGCATCCGAGCGGTGCGTTCCCGCTGGGCACGGACCGGTTCGGGCGGGACCTGCTGGGCCTGCTGGTGTGGGGCTCGCGGATCTCGCTGCTGGTCGGGCTGCTCGCGGCGGTGCTGTCGGTGGCGATCGGCGCGCTGGTCGGGATCACCGCCGGGCACTTCCGCGGCGCGTACGCCACCGTGCTGATGCGGGTCACGGACTGGTTCCTGGTGATGCCGACGCTGGTCCTCGCCATCGCGCTCGCCACCGTGATGTCCCGCTCGCTCGGCACGGTCGTCCTGGCGATCGGCGTGACGACCTGGCCGACCACGGCCCGGCTGGTGCGGGCGCAGACCCTGGCGGTGGAGTCCCGGCCCTACATCGAGCGGGCGCGGGCGCTCGGCGGCGGCCACGCGCACATCATGCTCCGGCACGTCCTGCCGAACGTGATGCCGCTGGTACTGGCGCAGACGACCCTGATGATCTCGTCCTCCATCCTCGCCGAGGCAACACTGGCGTTCCTCGGCATGGGCGATCCGACGGTCGTCTCCTGGGGCGGTCTGCTCCAGGACGCCCGCGAGGCGGGCGCGGTCAGCTCCGGCGACTGGTGGTACCTGGTGCCGCCGGGCATCGCGATCGCCGTCGTCGCCCTCGCGTTCACCCTGTGCGGGCGCGCGGTGGAGACGGTCCTGAACCCCAGGTTGGCGGTGGACCGTTGACGCTGCTGGAGGTACGGGACCTGGAGGTGACCTACGCCGGCGGGGCCGCCGCCGTGCGGGGCGTCGACCTGGTGCTGGAGGCCGGACAGAAGCTCGGCATCGCGGGCGAGTCGGGCTGCGGGAAGTCCACCCTGGCGCTGGCCCTGCTGCGGCTGCTGCCGTCCGGCGCCCGGGTCGGCGGGCAGGTGCTGCTGCACGGCGAGGACGTGCTGGCGATGCGGTGGGGGCGGGTCCGCGCGGTCCGCTGGGCGGGGGCCTCGATCGTCTTCCAGGGCGCGATGCACTCCCTGAACCCGGTGCACCGGGTCGGCGACCAGATCGCCGAGCCGATCCTGCTGCACCGGAAGGCGACCGCGGCCGGGGCCAAGCGGCGGACCGGCGAGCTGCTGGAGCAGGTGGGCCTGCCGGCCGCGCGGGCGACGGCGTTCCCCCACGAGCTGTCCGGCGGCCAGCGCCAGCGCGTGATGATCGCCATGGCGCTGGCCTGCGATCCGCGGCTGGTCGTCGCCGACGAGCCGACGACGGCCCTGGACGTGATGATCCAGGCGCAGATCCTGCGGCTGATCGGTGAGCTCGTGACCGGACAGGACCTGGGCCTGATCATGATCAGTCATGATCTGGCCGTCCTCGCCGAGACGTGCGACCGGCTGGCGGTGATGTACGCGGGCCGGGTGGTCGAGGAGGGCCCGGCCCGGCAGCTCTACGACGACGCGCGGCATCCGTACGCCGCCGCCCTGTCGGCGGCGTTTCCCCGCATCGGCGATCCGGCCTCCCGCTACGCCCCGCGCGGCCTGCCGGGCGATCCGCCCGACCCCTCCGCCCTGCCGTCCGGCTGCGCCTTCCATCCGCGCTGCCCGGTGGCCCTGGACCAGTGCACCACGAACGACCAGGAGTTGCGGGACGCCGGCCCGGACCGCCGGGCGGCCTGCGTGCATGTGCCGCCGGGGCCGGCTCCCGGTCCGACGGCGGCTCAGGACGCGAGGAGCACACCATGACGACTGCACCGCTGCTGAGCGCACGGGGGCTGCGGGTGACGTTCCCGGGACGGGGTGGGGGCGCGCCGTCCCGCGCGGTGGACGGGGTGGATCTCGACATCCGCCCAGGGGAGATCGTGGCGCTGGTCGGCGAGTCGGGCTGCGGCAAGACGACGCTGGCCCGCACGCTGCTCGGCCTGGTGACGCCGACGTCCGGGAGCGTCGCCTTCGCGGGGCGACCGCTGGACCACTCCTCACGGGCCCTGAAGGCGTACCGCAGACGCGTCCAGCTCGTGCTCCAGGACCCGAGCGGATCGCTCAACCCCCGGCACACGGTGTACGAGGCGGTGGCGGAGGGCCTGCGGATCCACGGGTACGGCGGGGACGAGCAGGCGGCGGTGTCGGGTGCCCTCTCCCGGGCGGGACTGCGCCCCCCGGAGCGCTTCTTCCTGCGCCACCCGCACGAGTTGTCCGGCGGGCAGCGGCAACGCGTGGTCATCGCGGGCGCGTTGGTCCTCGAACCCGAGCTGCTCGTCGCCGACGAGCCGGTGGCCTCCCTCGACGCCTCGGTGCGCGGCGAGATCCTGGCCCTGCTGCTGCGCCTGCGCACCGAACTGGGTCTGTCCGCGCTGGTGGTGACGCACGATCTGGGTCTGGCGTGGAACATCGCGGACCGGGTGGCGGTGATGTACCTGGGACGGATCGTGGAGACGGGCGACGTGGAACAGGTCCTGACGGCCCCGCGGCACCCCTACACCCGGGCGCTGCTCTCGGTCCTCCCGGAAGCCCCGGGCAGCCCCGTCGTCCTGTCCGGCGAACCCCCGGACCCCTCCCGCATCCCCACGGGCTGCCGCTTCCACCCCCGCTGCCAGATCCTGGCGGGCGGGGAGGCGGAGCGAGCGGGCGTCGCGGACGCGTGCCGGACCCGGGACCTGGAGGTGCTGGGCGGCGGCGACGGGGGGCGGGTGGCGTGCCATTGGGCCCGGGCCGGGGTGGCCGCGAGCGGCGAGGACCGCCCCGGCCTCACGGATTGAGGTCGAGCACGCGGACCCGGCGCCCCTTCCAGCTCCCCGGAACGACGGTGGCGACCCCGGCTCCGTCAGGTCGTTCCGGCGTCGGCTGAGCCGTGTGCTCGATCTGTGCCGGTGCCCAGGTGGTGTCACGGGCGACGACCCACTCGCCTACCGGCCCAGGACACGGGTACGTACCCGTACCCGTACGCCGTTCTGGTCGTCGCCCACCAGCGGCAGCCTGTGACAGGAGCCGAAAAGCCGGTTCCCGGCACCTGTGTGTGGTGCCGGGAACCTGGCCGCGTCCGGGAGACGTCACGCCGCGTGGACGACGTCCTTCTCTTCGGCGAAGTGGCAGGCCGACTCGTGGGCCGCCGGGGAGTCCGAGTCCTTGAAGCGCTCGGGGATCGCCAGCAGCGGCACCTCCTCGGCGCACTTGTCCTGGGCCTTCCAGCAGCGGGTGCGGAAGCGGCAGCCCGAGGGCGGGTTGGCCGGGGACGGCACGTCGCCGGTGAGGATGATCCGCTCGCGGTGCTCACGGGCCTCCGGGTCCGGCACGGGAACCGCCGACAGCAGCGCCTGGGTGTAGGGGTGCGTCGGGTGGTCGTAGATCTGCTCGTCGGTGCCGATCTCCGCGATCTTGCCGAGGTACATCACGCCCACGCGGTCCGAGATGTGCCGGACGATCGACAGGTCGTGCGCGATGAAGACGTAGGACAGGTCGAACTCGTCCTGCAGTCGCTCCATCAGGTTGATGACCTGCGCCTGGACGGAGACGTCCAGGGCGGAGACCGGCTCGTCGCAGATGATGATCTCGGGGTTGAGCGCCAGGCCGCGGGCGATGCCGATGCGCTGGCGCTGACCGCCGGAGAACTGGTGCGGGTAGCGGTTGATGTGCTCCGGGTTGAGACCGACGACGTCCAGGAGTTCCTGCACCTTGCGGCGCCGGTCGCCCTTCGGGGCCGCCTCGGGGTGGATCTCGAAGGGTTCGCCGATGATGTCGCCGACCGTCATCCGCGGGTTGAGCGAGGTGTACGGGTCCTGGAACACCATCTGGATGTTCCGGCGCACCGCCTTCAGGGCGCGGCCGGACAGCTTGGTGATGTCCTGGCCCTTGTAGAACACCTCGCCCGCGGTGGGCCGTTCGAGGTTCATCAGCAGCTTGGCGACGGTGGACTTGCCGCAGCCGGACTCGCCGACGATGCCCAGGGTCTCGCCCTGGTACAGGTCGAAGGAGACGCCGTCGACGGCCTTCACCGCGCCGATCTGACGCTTGATCACGATGCCCTGGGTGAGCGGGAAGTGCTTCACCAGGTTGCGCACCTGGAGGATCGGCTCCCCGCGCCGGACCGGGGCCTCGACGGCGGCGACGGCCGCCTCTTCGGTGGGTGCGTCGACCTTGTCCACCGGGACGGTGTTCGGGGTCTCAGCCACGTCCCGGGCCGTGGGCTCAGCCATGGAGGGTCTCCTTCCAGAAGTGGCACGCGCTGCGGCGGCCGGGCAGCTCCCGGCCCTCCTCACCGGTGACCGGGAACAGCGGCGGGACGTCCGTACGGCACACGTCCTGCGCCTTCGGGCAGCGCGGGTTGAAGGCGCAGCCGCTCGGGATCCGCAGCAGGTTGGGCGGCAGGCCCTTGATCGCGTACAGCTCCTGGCCCTTCTGGTCCAGGCGCGGGATGGAGTCGAGCAGACCCCGGGTGTACGGGTGGGCGGGGTTCTTGTACAGCTCGTGCACCGGGGCGGTCTCGACGATCCGGCCCGCGTACATGACCGCGATCTTGTCCGCGACGTCGGCGACCACGCCGAGGTCGTGGGTGATCAGGATCAGGCCCATGTTGTACTCGCGCTTGAGCTCCGCGAGCAGGTCCATGACCTGAGCCTGGACCGTCACGTCGAGCGCGGTGGTCGGCTCGTCGGCGATGATCAGGTCGGGCTCCAGGGCGAGCGCCATGGCGATCATGATGCGCTGGCGCATACCGCCGGAGAACTGGTGCGGGTAGTCGTTGATCCGGGCCGCGGCGGCCGGGATCTTCACCCGGTCCATCAGCTCGATGGCCTTGGCCTTGGCCTGCTTGCGGGACATGCCCTGGTGCACCCGGAACATCTCGCCGAGCTGGTAGCCGACGGTCAGCACCGGGTTGAGCGAGGAGAGCGCGTCCTGGAAGATCATCGCGATCTTGGCGCCGCGGAGCTTCCGGCGCTCCTCGCCGGACATCTTCAGCATGTCCTGACCGCGGAAGAGGATCTCCCCCTTCGGGATGCGGGCCGGCGGCATGTCCAGGATGCCCATGATCGCCTGCGCGGTGACCGACTTGCCGGACCCGGACTCGCCGAGCACGGCGAGCGTCTCGCCCGCGCTGACGGTGTAGTTGACGCCGTTGACCGCCTTGGCCACGCCCTCCCGGGTGTGGAACTCGACGTGCAGGTCGCGGACCTCCAGCAGCGGCGTGTGCTCGTCGCCGGTGCGACGTGCGGCGGGGACGGCGTCCTCGATGATGGTCATGGGTTACGCCCTCCTCAGCGCAGCTTGGGGTCGAAGGCGTCGCGGACCACGTCGCCGAGCATGATGAACGCGAGCACCGTCAGGCTCAGCGCGCCGGCCGGGAACAGCAGGGCGTGCGGCGAGGTGAGCCAGCGGTCCTGGGCGTCGCTGATCATCAGACCCCAGGAGATGTCCGGGGACTGAACGCCGATGCCCAGGTAGGACAGCGCGGCCTCGGCGGCGATGTAGACGCCCAGGTTCATCGTGGAGACGACCACGATCGGGGCGAGCGTGTTGGGCAGGATGTGCCGGAAGGCGATCCGCATGGGCCCCGCGCCGAGCGCCCGGGCGGCGGCGACGTAGTCGTTGTACTTGTTGCCGATGACCTCACCGCGCATGATCCGGTAGACCTGCGGCCAGCCGAGGACCGACAGCACGATGGCGACCGTCCACACGTTGCTGCTGCCGACCATCGACATGATCAGCAGACCGCCGATGAGGATCGGCAGCGCGTAGAAGATCTCCGAGAAGCGGGAGATCAGCGAGTCGATCCAGCCGCCCGTCAGGCCGGCCAGCATGCCGATGACGGCGCCGAGCACCGTGGTCAGGACGGTGGAGACCACACCGACGATGATCGAGTTGCGGGTGCCCCACACCGTGCGGGTGTAGATGTCGCAGCCCTGGACGTCGTAGCCGAACCAGTGGCCGCTGCGCGGGCCGTCCATGGAGTGCATCAGGTCGCAGAAACCGGGGCTGAACGGGGACCGGGCGGTGAACATGCCCGGCGCGACGGCCAGCACCAGCAGGAACAGGATGACGAAAGCCGAAATGAGGAACATGGGCCGCTTGCGCAGGTCGCGCCAGCCGTCGCTCCACAGGCTGGCGACGCGCTCCGGCCTGCCCTCCGGGTCCGGCGCCTTGGCCGTGGGGCCGTCGGCGGGCACGGGCCGTTCGATGATCTGTTCACTCATAGCGGATCCTCGGGTCGAGCACGGCGTAGAGGACGTCGACGACGAGGTTGGCCACCAGGTAGATCAGGATGAGCAGGGTGACCAGGCCCACGACGACGGGCCCCTCGCGAAGGGAGACGGACTGGGCCAACTGACCGCCGATGCCGGGGAGGTTGAAGACCCGCTCCGTGATGATCGCGCCACCCATCAGCGAACCGAGGTCCATGCCGAGGAAGGTGACGACGGGGATGAGGGAGTTGCGCAGCGCGTGGATGCCGATGACGCGGCGGCGCGGCAGTCCCTTGGCGATGGCGGTGCGGACGTAGTCGGAGCGGACCGACTCGATCATGCTGGTCCGGGTCAGCCGGGCGATGTACGCCATCGACGTGGCGGCCAGCACCAGGCCGGGCAGCACATAGCTGGCGGGCCAGCCGTCCTCGATGCCCGCGACCGGCGTCAGCTTGAACTTGACGCCCAGTTCGAGCTGGAGGACGTTGCCGAGCACGAACACCGGGATGGAGATCAGGAACAGCGTGGCGACGAAGACCACGTTGTCCGCGAACCTCCCGCGCTTCAGCGCCGAGAGGATACCGGCCAGGATGCCGATGACCGCCTCGAAGCCGAACGCCGTCAGCGACAGCTTCAGCGTCACCGGGAAGCGCTGGGCGACGATGTCACTGATCGACCGGCCGGTGTAGGTGGTGCCCAGATCGCCCCGGAAGACGCCGCTGATGTAGTGCCAGTACTGCACCACCAGGGGGTCGTCGAGGTGGTACTGCGCGCGCAGCACCGCGGCGAGGTGGGGGCTCTGCTTCTCGCCCATCAGGGCCCGGATCGGGTCGCCCGGCAGCAGGAAGACCAGGCAGTAGATGAGGAACGTGACGCCTATGAGTACAGGGATCGCCTGCAGCACTCGGCGCACGACGAATCGGCCCATTGGTTCTCCAAGGAATGCTGGCCCGATCCGGCGCCCCGGGGGAAGGCGCTCGCCGATCGGACCCAACGGCGAAGAGGGTGGGCGGGAGAGCCGTCGTGCTCCGGCGGTTCCCCCTGCCCACCCCGTTGTCCGCTACTTCACGTCGCGGACGCGGTTCTCGGCTTCTTCGCTCAGGCGAGCTTCACGCTCGTCCAGTCGATCTGGTGAGCGATGATGTTCATCGAGCTGATCTTGTCGCTGAAGCCCGTGTTCAGGCGGTAGAAGTACACCGGGATGTACGGCAGGTCCTTGATCAGGACGTCGTCCGCCTCCTGGTACTTCTTGGCGGCGTCGGCCTGGCTGGGGGCCTGGTCGCCCTCGCTGAGCAGCTTCTCGAACTGGTCGTTGGTGTAGCCCGCGTAGTTCGAGCCGTTCTCGATGGCGTCCTTGGAGAAGATCGGGCGGAGGAAGTCCTCCATGTTCGGGTAGTCCATCTGCCAGCCCATCCGGAAGGCGCCCTGGTACTTCTTGGCGTCCAGGTCGTTCAGGATGCTCTGGAACTGCTCGAACGGCTTGGGCGTCACCTTGATGCCGAGGGCACTCTGGATCTGGTTGGCCACGGCCTCGACCCAGGTCTTGTGGTCGCCGTCCGCGTTGTAGCCGATCTCCAGGGCGTTGCCGGGCAGACCGCCGGCCTCCTTGTAGAGCTGCTTCGCCTTGGTCGGGTTGTAGGTGCAGGCCTCACCGCAGGCGCCCTTGCGGTAGCCGTCGATCAGCGGTGGGACGTAGTCGTCGGCCGGGGTACGGGCGCCCAGGAACACCTTCTGGGCGATCGTGTTCCGGTCGATGGACATGGAGATGGCCTCGCGGAGCTTCGGGTTCTGGAAGGCCTTGTTGTACTTCAGCGGGAAGCCGATGTAACCGACCGCGCCCTCGGGGACGTCGATGGTGTGGCCCGGCAGGTCCTTCTTGTACGTGGCCAGACCCGAGGTCGGGACCACCGGGAGGACGTCGAGGTTGCCCGCGACCAGGTCCTTGTAGGCGGTGTCCTGGTTCGAGTAGACCTTGAAGTCGATGCCCTTGACCTGGTAGCTGGAGGCGCCGGGGTACTTGTCGTACTTGACCAGGCTGATGCCCTCGTTGTCGACGAAGGACGTCTTCGCCTCGTAGGGGCCGTTGCCGATCGGCTTCTTGCCGAAGCCCTTCGGGTCCTTGAAGAACGCCTTCGGCAGCGGCACGAAGCCGGTGAACGAGAGCTGGGCCGGGAAGGCCGAGAACGGCGCCGTCAGGGTGACCTGGAGCGTGTTGTCGTCGATCGCCTTCAGGCCGGACATCTTGTGGACCTTGACGGTCTTCTTCGGGCCCGGGTTGAGGTCCGCGTAGCCCTGGATGTGACTGAAGAGCGGATTGGTCTGCTGGGCGTTGGTCTGGTCGGCGCCGTAGTTCCAGGCGTCGACGTACGACTGCGCGGTGACCTGCTCGCCGTTGTGGAACGTGAAGCCCGGCTTCAGCTTGATCGTCCAGACCTTGTTGTCCTTGGTGGTGATGGACTGGGCCTCGTCGTTGACGATCTTGTTGTTCGGGTCGATCTTCGTGAGACCGGTGAACAGGGCGTGGATGACCTGGCCGCCCTCGGTCTCGTAGGTGTTCGACGGGACCAGCGTGTTCTGCGGCTGGCCTATCTCGACCGACACCACGCCGTCGCTCTTACCGCCGGCGTTGCCGTTGCCAGTGTGCCCACCGCCACCACAGGCGGTCGCGCCCATGGCCACGACTGTCGCCACCGCAGCCCACTTGGCGCTCTTGGCACCACGCATGGGGCTCCTCCTCATGAGTCCATTGGTTCACCGCATGGAGGGGCACGAGACACATCACCGTCACCGGTGCCTGAAATGGTCAGGTGCCCCCGCGCTCGTGAGTCGGCGCCGCCAGCGGCGTGACCCGTTGATCCGAGCTCTACGCGCCTAACTATCTGCCATCGGCCAGGGACGAACCACACCCCTAAGGTCTCGGTTCCATCACACCTGAGCCGTACATCTTCCAAAATCCGGACAAACGGTTTGCCGAAAGATCCCTGCGAAACGGACTTGTTACACATCTACCGGAGCAAGGTGTCCGCATTCCGGACACTCGGTGGTGAAAAACCGGTTGCGATTAAGGTGAAGACGTGCGGGGGTCCTGTCGGCGTACGCACACGCCGATGCGCAGCGCGCATGCGCCCTCCCGTTTCCGTCAACGGCCGCCCGGCGGGACTCGTCCGCCGGCGATCCGCCCGGCATGGCCGGAATGCACCTGCGCAGCAGGGTAGTGCGCATCGGCAGGGCTGCGCGGCCGCCCGTGCGAAGTGAAGGGTTTTCCCTATCCCGGGTGCACGTCAGGGCCGGGCACCCCGCTAGCGGAGCGCCCGGCCCTGACGTGGGTGGCCGGAATCAGCCGTGCTTGGCGCGGCTCGCGGCGCGGGCGCGCTCCCGCTGGTCCAGGACGACCTTGCGGATGCGGACCGCCTCCGGGGTCACCTCGACGCACTCGTCGTCGCGGCAGAACTCCAGGGACTGCTCGAGCGACAGCTTGCGCGGCGGCACGATCGACTCGGCGATGTCGGCCGTGGCCGAGCGGATGTTGGTGAGCTTCTTCTCCTTGGTGATGTTGACGTCCATGTCGTCGGAGCGGGAGTTCTCGCCGACGATCATGCCCTCGTACACCTCGGTGCCCGGCTCCACGAACAGCGTGCCGCGCTCCTGGAGGTTCGTCATCGCGAAGGCGGTGACGGTGCCGGAGCGGTCGGCCACCAGCGAGCCGTTGTTACGGGTCTGGAGCGGGCCGGCCCAGGGCTCGAAGCCCTCGTGGATGGAGTGGCCGATGCCCGTGCCGCGGGTGCTGGTCAGGAACTCGGTACGGAAGCCGATGAGACCGCGGGAGGGCACCACGAACTCCATGCGCACCCAGCCCGAGCCGTGGTTGGACATGTTGTCCATGCGGCCCTTGCGGACGCCCATGAGCTGGGTGACCGCGCCCATGTGCTCCTCGGGCACGTCGATCGTCATGCGCTCGAACGGCTCGTACGTCTTGCCGTCGATCTCCTTGGTGACGACCTGCGGCTTGCCGACGGTCAGCTCGTAGCCCTCGCGGCGCATCTGCTCGACCAGGATGGCCAGCGCCAGCTCACCGCGGCCCTGCACCTCCCAGGCGTCCGGGCGGTCGGTGTCCAGCACCCGGAGGCTGACGTTGCCGATCAGCTCTCGGTCGAGGCGGTCCTTGACCTGGCGCGCGGTGACCTTGCGGTCCTTGACCGTGGCCTTGGCGTTGGCGCCCTTGCCGGTGCCGCCCCTGCCGACCAGCGGCGAGGTGTTGGTACCGATGACCATGGAGATCGCGGGCTCGTCGACCGTGATCAGCGGCAGCGCGACGGGGTTCTCCGGGTCGGCCAGGGTCTCGCCGATCATGATCTCGGGGATGCCGGCGACGGCACAGATGTCACCCGGGCCGGCCTTCTCGGCGGGCTTGCGGGTGAGCGCCTCGGTCATCATCAGCTCGCTGATGCGGACGTTGCTGATCGTCCCGTCGCGCTTGATCCAGGCGACGGTCTGGCCCTTGCGCAGCTCGCCCTGCTCGACGCGGAGCAGCGCGATGCGGCCGAGGAAGTTGTCGGCGTCGAGGTTGGTGACGTGGGCCTGGAGCGGGGCGTCCTCGTCGTAGGTCGGGGCCGGGATGTGCTCCAGGATGGTGGAGAAGAACGGCTCCAGGCTGGTGGAGTCGGCCGGGACCGTGCCGTTCTCCGGCTTGGTGAGGGAGGCGATGCCGTCGCGGCCGCAGGCGTAGACGATCGGGAACTCGATCTGCTCCTCGTCCGCGTCCAGGTCGAGGAAGAGGTCGTAGGTCTCGTTCACGACCTCGTCGATACGGGCGTCGGGCCGGTCCGTCTTGTTGATGCACAGGATGACGGGCAGCCGGGCCTGGAGCGCCTTGCGCAGCACGAAACGGGTCTGCGGCAGCGGGCCCTCGGAGGCGTCGACGAGCAGGACGACGCCGTCCACCATCGACAGGCCGCGCTCGACCTCGCCGCCGAAGTCGGCGTGGCCGGGGGTGTCGATGATGTTGATGGTGATGGGGTCCCCGCCGTCCTTCGGGTGGTACTTCACCGCGGTGTTCTTGGCGAGGATCGTGATGCCCTTCTCACGCTCCAGGTCGTTGGAGTCCATGACGCGGTCGTCGACCTGCTCGAGCTGGTGGGCGGCGAAGGCACCGGCCTGCTTCAGCATGCCGTCGACGATGGTCGTCTTGCCGTGGTCGACGTGGGCGACGATGGCGACATTGCGGATGTCGTGACGCGTTGCAGTCACAGCCATATTGCGGCGTACTCCCGGAGTGGTGAGGACGGCTGCGCGTACGTCCTCGGTACGCGCGCCCTGCCGGGCTGAACATGCCGCGGCCTTACCCCATGGTACGGGGGTGCTGCCGCTAAGGGGTCCTTGCACTATGAGCGCCCGATGAGGTCGCGTGGTCTGGTGCCGTGCATCGCAAGGCGCCGGAGAGTCCTGGTAGCGGAGCTACCAGGGCTTTTCGGCAACGCGGCGAGGTGCGGTGCCAGGCCGCGCGACCCGGGCGGGCATAGTGCAAGGACCCCTCAGGGGGGCCGGGAGGTTGGGCGCAGTGCGGCTCCGCACCTACGACGACGGGCTCGCCGACGGTTTCGCGCTCTTCTTCAGGTAGCCCATGTCCTCGTAGACCGGGGTCTGAAAGCCCCACGCGCCCGCGTTCGCCAGGTTGGTGCGGGTGACCGTGAGCTGGGGGCGCTGGTAGAGCGGGATGGAGGCCGCCGTGGCCCAGATGCGGGCGTCGGCCTTGCGGACCAGGTCCCGTTCCTCGCCCTCGTCCAGCGTGGCGATCGCCTGGTCGAAGATCTGGTCCACCTGGTCGGTGCCGACCCGGGTGTAGTTCTGTTCGACGCTGAGCGACCCGTCCGCCGCCGGTACCGGTTTGGCGAAGATCGGCCGGGCGTCGGTCGCGGGGAACGCGGTCGCGGGCCAGGAGTACAGCGCCAGGTCGTAGTCCCCGGACGCGATGTGGTCCTTGAAGTAGCTGTCGTCGGGGACGTCGGCGATCTCCGTGCGGATCCCGATCTTCTCCAGCATGCGGGCGATGCGGTCGCCGACCGTCCGCAGGGTCTTCGAGCCCGGTCCGGACGGCAGCACGAAGCGGAGTTGCAGCGCCTTGCCGTCCTTGGCGAACACCCCGGAGGCCGCGCCGCCAGGAGCGGCCGTGCCCTTGGGCGCGTACGCCCCCGGGGCCCCGCCCGCGCGCCGGGGGTCCTGCCGGAGCTCGCCGTCGAGGTGCTTGCCCGCCTGTTCGTCGGCGGGCTTGTTCGCGTGGTCGCCCGGGTCGTGCTGGGCGGGCGGCTTGTCGTCCTGGCCGACGATGCGGGCGCCGTCGTCGGCCGTGCCGTCCCCGGCCCCGTTACCTTCGGGTCCGGCCGCGCCCTTCTTCTTTTTCGGCTCCTCCTTGACCTGGCCGCCGGGCACCCACCCGGCCTCGGTCAGCAGCGCCCGGGCCTGGGCGGTGTCCTGTTTGCCGAGGGAGCCGCTGTTGTCCTGGTAGGCGTCCTGCCCGGCGAGCGCGAGATGGCTGCCGACCGGCACGGCGGGCAGCCCCAGCGGCTTGAGGACCAGCCCGGCCAGCTCGGTGCGGTCCAGGGCGCGGGCCACCGCCCGGCGCACCCGCTCGTCGGCGAGCGGTCCCCGGGAGCCGTTGAGGGCGAGCTGGGTGTAGGCGGGTTCCAGGGACTTGCGGATCACGAAGCCGTGCAGGGCCTGCTGGGCGCCCGGCGCGCCCGCACCGCCGGGGGCCGAGGAGCCCTGGAGGGCCTTGCGACCCTTGCCGCCGGCGGCGGGCGCCACCCGCTCGGCGTCCTCCGGGTCGATCTCCGCCATGTCGACCTTGCCGTCGGCGAGCGCGGCGGCCCGCTGGTCGCGCGGCACGGCCACGAGCACGATTTCGGACAACTTCGCGGGCCGGCCCCACCAGCGCGGGTTGCGGGCGAGGGTGACCTGGCCGCCCTTGTGGTCCACCTTGGCGAGGGAGAACGGGCCGGCGGTGACCTTCAGGCCGCGTCGCGCCGCGTCGTTGAAGCTGTCCGGGGTGCCCGTGACGTCCTTCGGGTACAGCGGCGAGAACAGGGAGCGCCAGTCGGCGTACGGCTTGGCGAAGGTGACCTTGACCTCGAGGTTGTTCGCGCCGCGCTCCACCTTCTCGATGCGGTCGTATCCGGCGTTGCGGGCGGTCCAGTAGGCGTTGTCCTTGCCGGCGAGGGCGCGCCACTGGGCGGCGAAGTCGTCGGCGCCGATCTCCCTGCCGTCGCTCCAGACGGCCTGCTGGTTGAGGCGGTAGACGACGACCTGCTTGGGCTCGGTGGACACCACCTTGGCGGACTCCAGGAAGTCCGCGTCGCGCTGCGGACGGCCGCGCTCGTCCAGCCGGAACAGGGAGGGCAGGACGGCGCCCGCGATCCGGGTGGTCCCCGCGTCGGCGTCGGCCTGGAAGGTGTTCAGGGTCTCGGGCACGGCGTCGACGGCCCAGCGCAGGGTGCCCCCGTCGGCGACCAGGGGGCGCGCGGCGGGAGCGATGTCCTGCGCGGCGACCGGCCGGCTGTCGTTCTCCTCGTCGGAGCTGCAGGCGGCGAGGGTGGCGGCCGCGAGGGCGCCCGCGGTGAGGAACGTGACCGAGCGCAGCACCGCGCGCGGTCCGACGCCGTCGTGGGACATCACGTCTACCTCCGAGGGGCCGCTCCGCGGATGAGCGGGGTTAGGGCGTTATGATCCGTTTTGGGAATATTGGGGGTATATGGAGTTGATCGGATGTATGCGCCCACTGAAGTGGAAAGGGTCCGGCTGGATGCGGCGACACGGCGACACGGCCCGGCAAGGTCACCCATGTGGCGCAGCCGGCCGCGCACCGGGCTTCCGGGTGCCGTCCGCCCGGAGTTGCGGCACATTCGAAAACGCACCCGCACACACCCCCGTGCGTCGGCCAATCGCTGCATGTCCCTTCCCACCGGTCGGTGTGACGCGCAACACTCGCAGGCGCATGAGCGTTGCCACCCCGGTCCGTGGGACCCGTGGAAGCGAGGTCACGTCATGTCCGTGCACGATGAACTGACATCGGTACAGCGCTGCCTCGACGACCTGTGCCGGTCGGTGGGGCGGCTGGAGCGGCAGATCGGCAGCGGCGGCCTCGACATCCGCCGTGTCCGCACCGACGCCGACCACCTGCGCGAGAGCGTGGCGCTGCTGCGCGAGGCGGCCAGTGCCGCAGGAGGCTCCCGGCGGCCCGATCTGGTCACCATCCCCGACACCCCGTACGACACCACCCTGTGGACGGACTCGGACGACGAGGGTCTCGGCGCCCGCGACCGGCACGCCCCCTGACGAAGAAGGTGCGTCCCAAGTTGGCCACTGGCACCGAATCCCCCGACACCGAAGTCCCCGCGCCGGGCGGCGAGCGGACCGGCAGGCGCGCCGCGATCCCCGGGCGCCACCTGCGCACCGACCGCTGGTGGCTGGCCCCGGCCGCCACCGCCGCCGGGCTGCTGGCCTTCGTCGTGTACTCGACCTGGCGCGCCTTCGCGGACACGCACTACTACGCCGCGCCGTACGTCTCGCCGTTCTACTCGCCGTGCCTGGCGGAGCGGTGCCGCACCATGCACGCGGGGCCCAACGCGGACCTCTTCGGGAGCTGGTGGGCGATCTCCCCGGCGATCATCATCCTGATCTTCCCGCTGGGGTTCCGCCTGACCTGCTACTACTACCGCAAGGCCTACTACCGCGGCTTCTGGGCGTCGCCCCCGGCCTGCGCGGTGGCGGAGCCGCACAAGAAGTACACCGGCGAGACCCGCTTCCCGCTGATCCTGCAGAACGTCCACCGGTACTTCTTCTACGCGGCGCTCCTGGTGGCGGGCGTCCTCACCTACGACACCGTGCTCGCCTTCCGCGACCGGCACTACCACTGGGGCCACATGGGCCTCGGCACCCTGGTCTTCCTGGTGAACATCGTGCTGATCTGGGCGTACACGCTCTCCTGCCACTCCTGCCGGCACATCGTCGGCGGAAAGCTCAAGCACTTCTCCAAGCACCCGGTCCGCTACAAGACCTGGGTGTTCATCAGCCGGCTCAACGCCCGGCACATGCTGCTGGCGTGGGCGTCGCTGGTCAGCGTGGCCCTGGCCGACTTCTACGTGTACCTGGTGGCGTCCGGCGTCTTCGCCGATCCGCGCTTCTTCTGACGAGTTCCGATGAGTGAGGCCTTGTGATGTCCGTGGTCGACCGGCAGGAGTGGGACGTCGTCGTGGTCGGGGCCGGCGGCGCCGGACTGCGCGCCGCCATCGAGGCCCGTGAGCGCGGCGCCCGCACGGCCGTGATCTGCAAGTCGCTGTTCGGCAAGGCGCACACGGTGATGGCGGAGGGCGGCATCGCGGCGGCGATGGGCAACGCCAACCCGCACGACAACTGGCAGGTGCACTTCCGCGACACCATGCGCGGCGGGAAGTTCCTCAACCAGTGGCGGATGGCCGAGCTGCACGCGCGCGAGGCCCCCGACCGCGTCTGGGAGCTGGAGACCTGGGGCGCCCTGTTCGACCGTACGCAGGACGGGAAGATCTCCCAGCGCAACTTCGGCGGCCACGAGTACCCGCGCCTCGCGCACGTCGGCGACCGCACGGGCCTGGAGCTGATCCGCACGCTCCAGCAGAAGGTGGTCGCGCTCCAGCAGGAGGACAAGGAGGAGACCGGCGACTACGAGTCCCGGCTGAAGGTGTTCCAGGAGTGCACGGTCACCCGGATCCTCAAAGACACGGCATCCGGCGGCGGCTCCGGCGCGGGCCGTGTGTCGGGGGTCTTCGCCTACGAGCGCGAGTCCGGCCGCTTCTTCGTCCTTCAGGCGCCCGCGGTCGTGATCGCGACGGGCGGCATCGGCAAGTCCTTCAAGGTGACGTCGAACTCCTGGGAGTACACCGGTGACGGGCACGCGCTGGCGCTGCTCGCGGGGGCGCCGCTGCTGAACATGGAGTTCGTGCAGTTCCACCCGACCGGCATGGTCTGGCCGCCGTCGGTGAAGGGCATCCTCGTCACCGAGTCGGTGCGCGGCGACGGCGGCGTGCTGATGAACGCAGACGGCAAGCGGTTCATGTTCGACTACATCCCCGACGTCTTCAAGGAGAAGTACGCGGAGACGGAGGCGGAGGCCGACCGCTGGTACGACGACCCGGAGCACAACCGGCGTCCGCCCGAGCTGCTGCCCCGGGACGAGGTGGCGCGCGCCATCAACGCCGAGGTGAAGGCGGGCCGGGGCTCTCCGCACGGCGGGGTCTTCCTGGACGTGTCGACGCGGATGCCGGCCGAGGTCGTGCGGCGCCGGCTGCCGTCGATGTACCACCAGTTCAAGGAGCTGGCGGACGTCGACATCACCGCCGAGGCCATGGAGGTCGGGCCGACCTGCCACTACGTGATGGGCGGGGTCGCGGTCGACTCGGACACGGCGGCGGCGCGCGGGGTCACGGGCCTGTACGCGGCCGGGGAGGTGGCCGGCGGAATGCACGGCTCCAACCGGCTGGGCGGCAACTCGCTCTCCGACCTGCTGGTGTTCGGGCGCCGGGCCGGTCTGCACGCGGCGCAGTACGCCATGGGGCTGGCCGAGCGGCCCTCGGTGGACGACGTCCAGGTGGACGCGGCGGCGGCCGAGGCCCTGCGCCCCTTCTCGGCGGAGGGCCCGGCACCCGGCGAGGACGTCCTGGAGGAGGGCCGCCCGCCGGAGAACCCGTACGCCCTGCACCAGGAACTGCAGCAGACCATGAACGACCTGGTCGGCATCATCCGCCGCGAGTCCGAGATGCAGCAGGCGCTGAAGAAGCTGGCGGAGCTGCGGGTGCGGGCGCGCCGGGCGGGAGTCGAGGGGCACCGGCAGTACAACCCGGGCTGGCACCTGGCGCTGGACCTGAGGAACATGCTGCTGGTCAGCGAGTGCGTGGCGCGGGCCGCGCTGGAGCGCACGGAGTCGCGCGGCGGTCACACCCGCGAGGACTTCCCCGCGATGGACCGCGCGTGGCGCCGCGTCAACCTGCTGTGCCGGCTCACCGACCCGACCGGGGGCCTGGCCGCGACGGACCCGGCCCGGGGCCAGATCGCCCTGACCCGGGAGACCACCGAACCCGTCCGCCCCGACCTGCTCGCCCTCTTCGAGAAGGAGGAGCTGGTGAAGTACCTCGCCGAGGAGGAGCTGTACGAATGAGCAGCTACGAAGCCCGCTTCACGGTGTGGCGGGGCGACGCGGGCGGCGGCGGCCTGGAGGACTTCAAGGTCGAGGTCAACGACGGCGAGGTGGTGCTGGACATCATCCACCGTCTGCAGGCCACCCAGGCGCCGGACCTCGCGGTGCGCTGGAACTGCAAGGCCGGCAAGTGCGGTTCGTGCTCGGCGGAGATCAACGGGCGGCCGCGGCTGATGTGCATGACGCGGATGTCGGTGTTCGACCGGGAGGAGACGATCACCGTCACCCCGCTGCGCACCTTCCCGGTGATCCGCGACCTGGTGACGGACGTCGGCTTCAACTACGTCAAGGCGCGCGAGGTCCCGGCCTTCGTCCCGCCCGCGGGGCTCGGCCCGGGCGAGTACCGCATGATGCAGGAGGACGTGGACCGCTCGCAGGAGTTCCGCAAGTGCATCGAGTGCTTCCTGTGCCAGAACACCTGCCATGTGGTGCGCGACCACGAGGAGAACAAGCAGGCCTTCGCGGGCCCGCGCTACCTGATGCGGGTGGCGGAACTGGACATGCACCCGCTGGACGCGGCGGCGGAGCGGGGCCTGGACCGCAAACGCACGGCCCAGGACGAGCACGGGCTCGGCTACTGCAACATCACCAAGTGCTGCACGGAGGTCTGCCCGGAGGGCATCAGGATCACGGACAACGCCCTGATCCCGCTGAAGGAACGGGCGGTCGACCGCAAGTACGACCCGCTGGTGTGGCTGGGCTCGAAGATCAGGAGGCGTTCTTCGTAGCGGCGGCGTCCGGGGTGCGGCCGGGGCGCCGGGCCGACACCTGTATCGCCGTGCCGACGAAATACACCGCCAAGCCCGTGGCCGCGATGGGCATGCGGGCGAAGGGGGCCTCGTTCAGGGGGCCGAGGAACATGTAACCGGACATGCCGACGGCGCTCACCAGCGTGCCGTATCCCCACAGCTTCGGCCGCATGATCCTGCGCCCGCCCCACGGCGGCAGCCAGCCCGTCCTGATCGCTGCGACACCCGTCGCCGCGCCCGCCACCAGCAGTGACGCGGCCACCCCTACCAGTGCCCAGTGCATGCCGGTCATCGTCATACGAACTCCAGTGCGCGCTCGAGGTTGTGTTCCGCGATGCCCCGCATCGGCCCCGGTTCCGGGTAGTCGCCGTCGAGGAGCCTGAGGGGGCCCGCCACCAGGGAGAGGTGCAGTGCGAGGCGGTACAGGCGCAGCCGGTCCTCGTCGAGGTCGTCGGTGCGCAGGGCCTCGTAGCGGGGGCCGAAGCGGAGCCGGAGGAAGACGTGCTCCCACTCGGCGTCGAAGTACATCAGTCCTTCGATGTCGATCAGGGCCGGACGGCCGTCCGCGTCCAGCAGGACGTGGTCGGGGCCCAGTTCGCCGTGGACCAGGGTGTGGCGGGCGCGGGGGCGCACGGTCGCGAAGAGCGCGTGCAGGCGGTGCTCGAGCCGGTCGCGCACGGCCGCGACCCGGGGCTCGCGGGCCGCCGCCTCCTCGGTGTCCCGCAGTGCGCGGTCCCGTACGACGGCTTCGCACGAGGTGCCCTGCGGCGCGCCGCCGCCGTCGATCACGGCGACCTTGCCGAAGCGGGGGGGCGGTGTGGGAACGCATCGCGGTCAGGGTGGCGGCGAGGTCGTTCAGCGCGGGTGCCGCCGCGTGCGGGCCGCGGTGCAGCAGCTCCTCCAGGGTGCCGCCTGCGAGGTCCTCGACGACCGCCGCGTCCGCCGGCAGGTGCCTGTGGGAGGAGTCGGCGAACAGCAGGCGCGGTGTGCGGATGCCGAGGGCCGTGAGCCGGTCGTGCGACGCCCTGAACAGGTCGAGGCCCGAGGCGTGCGAGAAGGGGTCGCGGGGGTCGGCGGGCGGGGCGCCCCAGTAGTCCTCGTCGGGTGACCAGACGTAGGCGATCACGGTGGAGCCGTCGTCGAGGGCGAGGCGGTAGACGCCCTTCTTGGAGCCGCCGCGCAGCCGGGTGACCGTGTCCAGGCGGCGGGTGGCGCCCAGGGCCTCGCGGGCCAACGGGGCCAGATCGTCGCGGGTGAGGGGTGTCCGGGCGGGCGTCATGAGGGCCTGCGCTCGACGTGCCGGCCCAGGAACTGCAGCACACCGCCCGCGAGCATCAGGGGCAGGCCGAGGGCGTTCAGGATGTCGAGGACGGTGAGCTCCCGCACGGTGGAGGCGTATCGGCACAGCCCCATGCCGACTGCGAAGAGCAGCGCTCCGGAGCCCCACAGATGCGGCCGCAGCACCCGGCCCCGCGCCCACGGCCCGGCCCGGCCGGTCGTGGGGACCAGGGCGCCCGCGACGGCGTAGAGCACCGCGACCGCGTACACGGCGATCAGTGAAGTGATGTGCAGCATCGGGCCCCCGCGTCTCGTTGGCCCGATCATGACACCAACCCCCGCGCACGGCCAGATCCGTCTCTTCCGCAGCGGGCGGCGCACCCCGCTCGCGGTACCGCGTATTCAGCCATACGCTCCGAAATGTGACGCCGCCCCACCGTCGACGCCGGCCGCGCCGGGCCGCCGTGTTCCGAGCCGTGCGGAGGGTGCCTGTCGTGTTCGCGGTGGTGCTGGTGCCGCAGCACACGACCACCGGGGATCTCGTCCTTCCGCTGGTCGCCGCGGTCGCCGCCGTCGCGGTGGCGGCGTACGCGTCGGTGCGGCGCCGGCTGCGCGCGGCGACCCGTACGACACCCGGCGGGATGTCGCCCACCGTCGTACCGCTGGACGAACTGGACCGGCGGGCCCGGCGGCTGCTCGTCGAGACGGACGACTGCGTGCGCACCAGCCGGGAGGAACTGGGCCGCGCGGCCGAGGCGTTGGGGTGCGAGGCGGTACGGGAGTGCGCCGAGGCGGTGGAGTTCGCCGCGGCGGAGCTGGCACGGGCGTTCCGGGCGCGGCAGCGGTTCGACGACGGGGACGGCCGGGCGCGGGGGCTGCTGGAGGAGGTCGTCGAGCGGTGCGAGGCGGCCGGACGGCGGCTGGACGCCCAGGCACCCGGGTTCGACCGGATCCGCGCGCTGGAACGGACCGCGGGCGAGGCGCTGGAGCGTGCCGAGGCACGGCTGCGGGAGGTGGCGGCACGGGTCCCGGACGCGGACCGCACGCTCGCCGGGATGCGCGCCCGCTACACCCTGTCGGCGTGTCTGCCGGTGGCGGGCCACGACGAACAGGCGAAGGGGCGGCTGGTCTTCGCCACGACGGTCCTGCGCCGGGCGCGGCAGGCGATGCGGGACGGTGGGACGGACGACGCGGTGGCGCTGCTGCGCGCCGCCGAGGCCGCGACCGACCAGGCGGCGGTCCTCGTGGACGGCGTGGTCCGGCTCGCCGCCGACCTGACGGCGGCGGCGGACCGCCTGCCCACGGCCGTGCACGACATGGAGGCCGACCTCGCCGAGGCCCGCGGGCTCCTGGGCACCGACACCGCCCGGGCGATCGCCCACGGGGAGTCGGTGGTGGCACGGGCGCGGGAGGAGGGGAACGGGGAGGGGCCCTACGACCCCGTGGGCGCGCTGCGGCGCATCGAGCACGCGGCCATGGGGCTGGACCGGGCCCTGCACCGGGTGGCGCGGGGTCCGGGGGCGGTGGGGCGGCTCGAGCGGGCCGTGCTCGTCGCCCTGAGCGGCGCCCGGGCCGCCGCCGACCATGTGACCACCCATCGCGGAGCCGTCGGCTGGGAGGCGCGGACGCGGCTCGCGGAGGCCGAGCGGCGGCTGCGCGGCGCGGTGAACGCCGATGTGCCGCCCGTCCCCGCTCCGGCCGACGCGCTGGCCGACGCCCGCGAGGCCGACGCGCTGGCCCGGGAGGCCCGCCGGCTCGCGGAGCGGGACGTACGGGCGTACGGGACCCCGTACGGCGAGGGCCTGGGGACGGGCGGCGCCGTGCTCGGCGGCATCCTGCTCGCGGCGCGGCACCCGGGCGGCCACGGCGGACCCGCGAGCTTCGGCGGGCCCGCCACGCGGGGGCGCAGGGACGGCGGCGAGCTGCTGTGGACGGCGCCGCCCGGCAGCCGGCCCTCGCCCGGGACGGACCCGGCGCCTAGAACAGACTCAGCAACGCCTCCGCCGGGTCCGTGACCCCGCCCTCGCCGCCCGGCAGCGGGAGTTCGAACCACACCGTCTTGCCGCGCGGCGTACGGCGCGAGCCCCAGGCCGCGGAGAGCATGCCGACCAGTTGCAGCCCGCGGCCGCCCTCGTCGGTGTCCCGGGCGCGGCGGCGGCGCGGCTGGACCAGGCCCGAGTCCCACACCTCGCACACCAGCGTCCGGTCGAGGAGCAGCCGGAGCCTGATCTCGCCCTCGCCGTAGCGCAGCGCGTTGGTGACCAGTTCGCTGACGAGGAGTTCGGTGGTGTCGACCAGCGGTTCGAGGTCCCAGCTCAGGAGCTGTGCGCGCGCGTACTCCCGGGCCCGGCCCACGCTGCGCGGTTCGCGGGGCAGCGTCCAGTCGCCGACGGAGTCGGCCGGCAGTCCCTGTACACGCGCCATCAGCAAGGCGATGTCGTCCTCGCCATGATGGGTGTCGAGGGTGTTGAGGACCTGGTCGCAGACGTCCTCCAGCGGCTGGGAGGGGTCGGTGAGGGCGCCGACGAACGCCTGCAGTCCCTCGTCCAGGGGGTGGTCGCGGGACTCCACCAGGCCGTCCGTGTACAGCGCCAGCAGCGCGCCCTCCGGGAGTTCGACCTCCACCTCCTCGAACGGCTCGCCGCCCACGCCCAGCGGCATCCCGGGCGGCACGTCCAGCATCAGCGCGGACTCGCCCGGCTCGACGAGCACCGGTGGGAGATGGCCCGCGTTGGCGAAGGTGCAGCGGCGCGTCACCGAGTCGTAGACCGCGTACACACAGGTCGCGAGGTAGACCTCGGACAGGTCGGCCTCGCGGGGCCGGCGGGCGGCGCGGGTCGCCTGCTGGACGCCTCCGGGTGCGCCCAGGCCGCGTGCGATCTCGTCCAGTTGCGCGAGGACTTCGGCCGGTTCGAGGTCGAGCTGGGCCAGGGTGCGCACGGCGGTGCGGAGTTCGCCCATGGCCACCGCGGCGCGCAGGCCGCGGCCCATGACGTCGCCGACCACCAACGCGGTGCGGTGTCCGGGCAGTTCGATGACGTCGAACCAGTCGCCGCCGACCTCGCTCGGCCGCCCGGTGGCCGCGTTGCCCGGCAGATAGCGGCAGGCGATGTCCAGACCGGAGGCCTCCGGGTCGCCCGGCGGCAGCAGGGACCGCTGCAGTATCAGCGCCCGTTCGTGCTCACGGCGGTACAGGCGCGCGTTGTCGATGCAGACCGCGGCGCGCGCGGCGAGCTCCACGGCGAGCGCACGGTCGCGTTCCCCGAACGGCTCGCTGCCCTTCGTACGGGAGAACTGGGCGAGTCCGACCACGGTGTCGTGCGCGACCATCGGGACGGCGAGGGTGGACTGGATCAGCCCGCCGTCCTCGGCGGAGATGTGCCGGGGGCGGGCGGTGCGCAGGGCGTCGGCGCAGGCCGAGTTGAAGGAGAAGTGGTGCACCGCGCCGACCTCGACGGGCGCGGGGCCGCCGGCCAGCGGCGCGTCCGAGACGGCGCTGGCGAAGGCGACGCGGCGCAGCTCGGCGCTGCCGTCGGGCAGGCCGGGCGGGGTCTCGTCGCCGGCCAGGAGCCCCTGGTACAGGTCGACGGTGGCGAGGTCGCAGAAGCCGGGGACGACGACGTCGAGGAGTTCGCGGGCGGTGGTCTCCAGGTCGAGGGAGTTGCCGATGCGGGCTCCGGCCTCGTTCAGCAGGGCGAGGTTGCGGCGGGCGGCGGCCGCCTCGCGGGCGGCGGCGCGGCGCGCGGTGATGTCGGTTCCGAGCCAGGCGATCCCGATGGGCCGGCCGCTGCCGCTATGCACCCGGTAGAGGTTGACGGACCAGTGCTTGCGCTCGTCGGAGCCGGGGACGAACCCCGTGATGTGCATGTCGGTGATGGACTGGCCGGTCTCCAGGACGCGCCGCAGCGTGGCGGTGACGCGCTCGGCCTCCGGGGACTCCAGGTAGTGGTGGACGGTGCGGCCGCGGTGGTCGGCGGGCGTGCCGCCGAACGTGGAGGCGAACCGTTCGTTGGCGCGGCGCACCCGCAGGTCGGGGTCGATCAGCAGGAAGCCGAAGGGAGATTGGCCGAATATCGCCTGCGAGGCGGCGAGGTCGGTCTCGATGCTGCGGAGGGTTCGGGCGTCGACGATGATGCAGACGGCGCCCTGTTCGCCGTCCTCGGTCGTGGTGGGCATCACATAGACCTCGGCGAGCCCCTCGCTCCGCTGCGCGTCGGGCAGCCGGTAGGGGATGACGCCGGTCCACTCGCGACCGTCCAGGATCTCGGTCATCTTGCGCTGGCCGCGCTCGCGCAGGTCCGGGGCGACGAACGCCTCGATGGGGTCCATGCCGACGGCCCGCTCGGCGGGGATGCCGAAGAGGTGTTCGGCCCGCAGGCTCCACTGGTCGACGAGCCCGTCGGGGCCGAGGGAGAACGAGGCGACCTTGATGTAGTCGTAGATGGAGCCGGGCGGACTGCTCTGCCACAGGGGTCCGCCCGCCGGGTCACGGGGTTCGACGGCCGCGGCGGCATCGACCGCGGCCCCGTCCCTCGCGCCGTCCGACGGGTCCTCGGACTCCGTGGCCTTCGCTGGTATCTCGCTCACGCGAACCGTCCCCTCCAGCTCACCGCGTCCGGCACCGGTCACCGGGGGCGGCTGCCCGCAGTATCCAGCACTACGGTGCCGCACAACACGGTGTTCACGATCACAGCACGATCCCGATGGTTTTTGGACCGGCCGGGCCATACTCCCAGTCTTCTAACCAGGTGGTGCCCGCTCGAACCAAAGAACGCCGCACGCGCTGCTGGCTCGATTCGATCGGTCGGTGCGCGCCCCGCCGACCGCGCGGGTGGCGCACTGCCGTGCACCGGATGAGCGCGGTCAGCAGGGAACCGCGAGCTCGAACCAGACCGTCTTTCCGGTGTCCGCGGGCCGGGTGCCCCAGCGGCGCGAGGAGTGGGCGACCAGTTGCAGGCCGCGGCCGTCCTCCTCGTCGGAGCGGGCCTTGCGCTCGCGGGGCAGGTCGGGGAGCGGGTCGGAGACCTCGACGAGCAGGGTGGGGGCGGGGCCGACGGCCCGGATGAGGCGGACGCCGATGGGACCCTTGGCGTGCCGCATCGAGTTGGTGACCAGCTCGCTGACCAGCAGCGCGGCGACATCGCCCAGCTCGTCGAGACCCCAGGTGCGCAGCTGGCCCCGGACTACGGCGCGAGCGGTGCGGACCGCACCGGGGTCTGCGGGGAACGTCCACTCGGCGCTGTCGCCTTGGGTGTCGAGCACGCCGATCACTTCCCAGGCCAGAAGCCCACCCATGTCCGGTTTCGTGGGGTTAATGGGCACATACCCGATATCTATGGCGCCTTACCGCGCACTGGGGCGCACTGTGGCACGAACGGCGTATGGGGCGCCAGCCCCCGGAGTAACACCAGCCCCTGGCTCACCACGCGTCGGCACGACGGGACGCGCCCGCCCCGGAGCGCGACTTGCGGCTTTTCCGCAGGTGGGAAGCGCGCCATTCCGGCCTGCGCGATCACGGGGGCCGCTCACGAGAGAAGCACAGGTTTTACCGTATCCATGCACGGGAGCCCGAGTTCACACGGTGCGAGGGCCCCGGTGCGGGAGGGGCTGCCATGCGGCCCGGACGGCTTCGACCGCCGCGACGTCCTGGTCGAGCCAGTCGACGTCCCAGATCTGCTCGGGGGTCAGCCAGCGCAGCTCGTCGTGGTCCTCGAGCGGCTCGGGGCGGCCGGCGAGGAGGCGGGCGGTCCACACGCGCAGGACGTACCCGGGCTTGAGGGGCCACTCCCCCGGGACGCGCGCGACCGGCTCCGCCGCGACGCCCAGTTCCTCGCGCAGCTCGCGGACGAGGGCGTGCTCGGGGCTCTCACCGGGTTCGACCTTGCCGCCGGGCAGCTCCCAGCGGCCCGCGAGGTCGGGGGGTGCGCTGCGGCGGGCGGCCAGGAGGCGGCCGCCGTCCAGCAGTGCGGCGCCGACCACCACGATCGGTTGCGTCATGCGCCGGAGCCTACGGGAGCGCGCGGCGCGTCACCGACGCGGGACGGGTACGCCTCATGTGCCCCCGTTCTGCCCGATGCGCTCCACCCAGTAGAGCTGTTTGTGGCCGCGGTCGGCGAGGCTGTCCACGATCTTCTGCGCCTCGGCGCGGGTGGCGTACCTGCCCACGCGGTAGCGGTTGCCGTTGTCGTCCTGCCGTATGACGAGCCAGGGAAGAGTGACCGTGCTGTCGTTCATCGCGCCCCTCCACTTCCCGCCCCCGGCTTCCGCCGCGCCCCGCCCACCAAGGAAACCGCACTGCGCATATGCCCGAGCCTACGCCTTACCTTCACGCAGCGAATCCGACTTTTCACAAAGAGGTACGCAACCGGCCATGACAGAGGGGGCGTGCGCCGTCACATGCGCCCCCTAATACGCCCCTGGCCCACGCGGAGCAGCGCGAAGCGCCGGGGGGCGGCGCAGTGGGAAACGACCGGATTGCAGCGGGAAGGCCGGGACAACGGCGGTCCCGGGGAGGTGAGTTGGGAGGAGGGGCGCGGCGGCCGCAGGTGGGAATGGCCGGGGGCGGGCCGTGGGGCTCGCAGACGCGGGGGGGGGGGCGCGGGCGCCGTAGAGGCACAGGGTGGCGGACATAGAGGCACGGGGTGGCGGGCGCCGGAGAGGCACGGGGATCGCGGGAGCCGGAGAGCATGCTCCGTGAGGTCCTCGGGGAGCATCACGGGCGTGCGCTCCGTCCCCGGAAGGGCCCCCGGCGCCTCGGGTTACTTCACCGGCAAGTGGTACGCCACCCGGTACCTGTCCGCCGGGACCACCACGTCCGCCGTCTCCACCGGTCGGCCCGAGGCGTAGAACGTCCGCTGGACGACCAGGACCACATGGCCGGGGACGCCACCGAGGGCCAGGAGTTCCTCCGCGAGGCCGGGGCGGGCGCCGACCTCCTCCGTGACGTTGTCCACGACCACGTCGATGGCCGCCATCCGCTCCACGACCCCCATGCCGCCGAGCGGGCCCTCCTCGGGGAGCATCACGGGCGTGCGCCCCGTCAGGGCGAGCGGCTCCCACGACGTGGAGAGCATCATCGCCTCGCCCGCGTCCCGGAACACGTACTTCGTGCACATCACCCGGTCGCCCGGCTGGATGGCGAGCCGCTCGGCGATCGCTCCGCTCGCCTCCGTCTGCCGGCTGTGCGACTCCCAGGTCCCGCGCGCGGAGGCGTCCGCCTGCTCCTGGCGGAACGGGGTGGCGCCGCTTTCCGGCCGGAACCCGGAGCGGGCGATGCGGCGCGGCACCGGCCGCTCCCTGACGTACGTGCCCGACCCGGAGCGGCCCTCCACCAGCCCCTCGGCCATCAGCACCTTGCGCGCCTCCAGGGCCACCGTGTCCGAGACGCCGTACTCCTCGCGGATGCGGGCCTGGGACGGCAGCCTGGTGTGCGGTGGCAGCAGACCGTCGACGATCTTCTTGCGGAGATCACCCGCGACACGCAGATACGCCGGCTGCTCACCGAAAGTCACTGGCCGCTCCCATCAGGTTCTACAGACAGCAACAGCCTGACAACCGTCGGTTCCGCCATGCAAGCACGGGCCAAAGAATCACCCGATGTGATGACTTCTGCCGTCCGAGGGCTCCACCCAGGCATTTTCTCCCCGCTATGGGCGCCGTCACACCTGTCTGCCGCTCTCCCACACGTCACCCACACCTCCGGCACGCTCCGCCCTCCCCGACGACGGGGCGGCAACCGGGCCCAGAGCCTTGCGGGCGGTGACCGGGGCGCGGACACCGCGACCCGAGCCCGAACACGGAGGCGGGACGGCCCTTGTGACATACGGTCACCGACGCGGACAACTAGCCTTCTCGCATGACACCCTTGCCGGACTGTTACTGCCCGGCGGACGGCACCCGCGTGGCCGCGGAGTCGCTCGCCTGGTGCTGTCCCGTCTGCCGCGGCCCGCTGGACCTGGACTTCGCACCGACGCCCGCCCCGCTGAAGTCCCTCGGCGGCCGCGTGAACTCACTGTGGCGGTACGCCGAGACACTGCCGCTCGCGGGGCCCTCGGTCAGTCTCGGCGAGGGCCGTACACCGCTCGTGGAGCTGACGGACGGCGTCTTCGCGAAGCTGGACTTCCTGATGCCGACGCTGTCCTTCAAGGACCGCGGCGCGGTGATGCTCGCCGAACTCGCGCTGCGCCTGCGGCCCCGGCAGGTCATCGCCGACAGCAGCGGCAACGCGGGCACCGCGATCGCCGCGTACTGCGCCCGGGCCGCGCTGCCGTGCACGGTCTTCGTTCCCGAGGGCACCTCGCCCAAGAAGCTGGAGCAAATGAAGGCGCACGGGGCCCGGGTACGGCCGGTCGAGGGCGGCCGTGAGGCGGCGGCGCGGGCGGCGCGCGAGGCCGCGGACGAGGAGGGGGTGTTCTACGCGTCGCACGTCTTCAACCCCTACTTCCTGCACGGCACGAAGACGTACGTCCACGAGCTGTGGGAGGACCTCGGCGGGCGGCTCCCGGACGTGCTCGTGCTGCCCGTCGGCAACGGCACGCTGCTGCTCGGCGCCGCGCTCGCGATCGCGGAACTGTACGGGGCGGGGCTGCTCGACCGCCGCCCGGCGCTGTACGCGGTGCAGGCGGCGGCGGTCGCCCCGCTGGCGCGCGCGTGGGAGGAGGGCGCCGATGACCTGGTGGGCGTCACTCCGGCGGCCCCCACGTCGGCCGAGGGGATCGCGATCCCGCGGCCGCCCCGGGCCCGCCAGATCCTGCGTGCGGTGCGCGACTCGGGCGGGACGTTCCTGACGGTCACCGAGGACCGGATCCGCCACGCCCAACTGGACCTGGCGTCCCGGGGCCTGTACGTGGAGTCGACGGGCGTGGCGTGCTGGGCGGCCGTACGGGAGGGAGCCCTCGGATCCCGCGGTGCGGTGGTGCCGCTGTGCGGGGCGGGGCTGAAGACGGGGCTGGCCGGCTCCTGAGGTCACCGGCCCGGGACGGCCTCCGGGACCCGGCCGCCCCGCGCGGTGACGAGGGAGCGTTCCCTGCCGAATCTCCACATAATGGGCAACGTGGGTGACAGGGCCGCACTTTCGACTCGTCCCGCCGACCGTCCCGCTCCCGGCACGGGGCCCGGCCGGAAAGGGCTCAGGAGCGGCGCCCTCGGCATGTTCTCCTCGGTCGTCATCGGCCTGGCCTCCGCGGCCCCGGCGTACAGCCTCGCGGCCACCCTGGGCCTGATCGTGGCGGGTGTCGGACCGCAGGCCCCGATCGTCACCATGCTGGCGTTCGTCCCGATGCTGCTGATCGCGTACGCCTACCGGGAGCTGAACGCGTCCAACGCCGACTGCGGGACCGCCTTCACCTGGGCGACCCGTGCCTTCGGCCCGCGCACCGGCTGGATGGGCGGCTGGGGCCTGATCGTCGCCGACATCATCGTCCTGGCCAACCTCGCCGAGATCGCCGGTATCTACGGCTTCAGACTGGTGGGCCTGGACTCCCTGGCGGGGAGCCCGCTGTGGACCACCGTGGCCGGCATCGTCTGGATCGTCGTGCTGACCGCCGTCTGCTACATCGGCATCGAGCTCTCGGCCGCCGTCCAGCGCTGGCTGCTGTGCGTCGAGGTGGCGGTGCTGGTCCTGTTCGCGGTGACCGCGCTGGTGAGGGTCTACACCAGCGCTCCCCCGACGGCGATGCCCGTCTCCGCCTCCTGGTTCGACCCCTTCCAGGTCTCCTCGGCGAAGGCGCTGACCTCGGGCGTCCTCGTGGCGGTCTTCATCTACTGGGGCTGGGACACCGCCGTCTCGGTCAACGAGGAAACCGTCGACAGCACCCGCGTCCCCGGGCGCGCCGCGGTGGTCTCGACCGTGCTGCTCCTGGTCACCTACGCGCTGGTGTCGACGTCCGCACAGGCGTTCGCCGGGGTCGGCAGTTCGGGCATCGGGCTCGGCAACACCGGCAACTCGGGCGATGTGCTGTCCGGGCTGGGCAACGCCGTCTTCGGCAGTCACGGCCCGGGAGCGGTGTTCTCCCGGCTGCTCGTCCTCATGGTGCTGACGTCGGCGCTGGCCTCCACCCAGACGACGATCCTGCCGCTGGCCCGGACCGTGTTCTCCATGGCGGTCCACAAGGCGGTCCCCGCCCGGTTCGCCCGGGTCCACCGCAGGTTCCTCACCCCCACCTGGTCGACCGTCGGCATGGGGGCGGTCTCGATCGCCGTGCTGCTCCTGCTGTCCTCGTTCAGCCGGAACTTCCTGGCCGACTCGGTCGAGTCGGTCGGCCTCGCGATCGCGTTCTACTACGGGCTGACCGGCTTCGCCTGCCTGTGGTACCACCGCAGGGTCCTCACCCGAAGCGCCGGAGACCTGCTGTTCAAGGGCGTGCTGCCGGGGCTGGGCGGGCTGCTGATGCTCGCGCTGTTCCTCTACGCCGCCTTCGGCGTCTACGCGGACCCCCGCTACGGCGCGACGGTCGTCGACCTGCCGGTGATCGGCCCGACCGGCGGGGTCACGGTGGTGGGTCTGGGCGCCCTGCTGCTGGGCTTCGTGCTGATGCTGGTCGTCACCCGCGAGCACACCGCGGCCCTCAAGCTGCAGCGGAGCCTGCTCCCGCACCGCCTGCCGCCGCAGACCGCCGTGCAGGCCGCGAGCCGCTATCTGCCCGCCGACAACGGATCCGGGGTGGGCGGCGACTGGTTCGACGTCATCCCGCTGTCGGGCACCCGGGTCGGCCTGGTCGTCGGGGACGTGGTCGGCCACGGGCTGCGGGCCGCGGCCACCATGGGGCGCCTGCGCACGGGCGTACGCGTGCTGGCCCGGCTGGACCTGGCCCCGGACGAGCTGCTCGCCCGGCTGGCCGACCTGGTCGAGCAGACCACGCACGAGCGCGCGGCCGGCCACCGCCCTGGCCACGGCCGGCACGCCGACGAGGCCCGGGGGGTGACCTGTCTGTACGCGGTGTACGACCCGGTGTCGGGACAGTGCAGCCTGGCGCGGGCGGGAGGGGCGCCACTGGCGGTCGTCGCGCCGGACACGGGCGTCGCCGACTACCCGGAACTCCCACCCGGCCCGCCGCTCGGAGGAGCCGGCCCGCCCTACCAGTCCACCGAGCTGCGGCTCGCGCCCGGCAGCCTGCTCGCCTTCTGCACCGGCGGCCTCTTCCAGGCGGCGGACGGCCCGGAGACGGGGCGCGGCCTGCTCGCCCAGGCCCTCGCCGATCACCGGGAGTCACTGGAGGAGCTCTGCGACCGGGCGGTGGCCACACTGCTGCCGGGACCGGTGGACGAGGACGCGACGCTCCTGCTGGTCCGCACCCGCCTGCTGGACCGCAACCGGTTCGCGGGGTGGGAGCTGACGGCGGACCCCGCGGCCGTCGCCTCCGTCCGCGCCACCGTCGGCAAGCAGCTCGGCGACTGGGGTCTGGACGATCTCGTGTTCACCACCGAGCTCATCGTGACCGAGCTGGTCACCAACGCGATCCGTTACGTGGGCGGCCCGATCCAGGTGCGTCTGATCCGCGACCGGACCCTCATCTGCGAGGTGTCCGACACCGGACACACCGCCCCGAACCTGCGCCACGCCGCCAGCGACGACGAGGGCGGCCGGGGCCTGTACATCATCGCCCAGATGACCCACCAGTGGGGGACCCGGTACACCCCCACGGGCAAGACCATCTGGACCGAGCAGCCGCTTCCGCCCAGCGACTCTCCGTAGGGGGTCCCGCGGCCCAGCAGGTCAGCCGGAGACGACCGCCGCCCATCCCCGGTCGACGGTCCGCCGCGCCTTCTCCACTTGTGCGTCCGTCGGGAACTGCGGCGCTCCCTCCACCGTCGGCAGCCGCGCGGCGGCGGCCCTGTCCAGGGTGCCGTCCTTCCGCATGACGTCCATGAGGACCGGGCGGGCATAGCCGTGGAGCCGGAGGTTCTGGCCCTCCGTGCTGAAGAGGTACTCCTGCCACAGGCGGGCGGCCGCCGGGTGCGGGGCCCGCCGGTTGACCGCCAGCGCGTAGTACTGGGCGAAGCTGCCGTCGAACGGAATCGCCACCTGCCAGTCCACACCCGTGCCGCGGAGCTGGTCGGCGTCGTGGAGGTTGACGTAGTCCCAGTTGATGCTGATGGGCGTCCGGCCGTCCCGGACCGTCGCGGTGGTCGCCGGAAGCGGATTGAAGTTGCCCCTCTTCTTCAGCTCGGCGAAGAAGTCGAGGCCGGGCCGGATGTCGTCGAACGACCCGTTGTTGGCGAGCGCGGCCGCGTAGACGCTGGAGAAGGCCGTTTCCGACCGGGTCGGGTCGCCGTCGAGGGCGACCTTCCCCTTGTAGGCGGGCTTCAGCAGATCGGCGAAGGTCTGGGGGCAGGGCTTCACGCGCCGGGCGTCGCAGCCGATCGAGATGTAGCCGCCGTAGTTGTTGGACCAGCGGGCCCCGGAGTCCTTCTGGTTGCCGGGGATCGCGTCCCACGGCACGACCTTGTACGGCGCGAGCAGGTTCTGCCCTGCCGCCGCCCGGGCGAACGTGTCGCCGACGTCGATCACGTCGGGGGCGGTCGGCCGGTTCCCGCTGCTCCTGAGGGCGTTGATCTCGTCCTGGCTGTGCCCCAGCGGGTCCTCGACGGTCACCTTGATCCCGTACTTCTTCTGGAAGCCGTCGATCAGGCCGCCGTAGTCGGCCCAGTCGCGCGGAAGCGCGATCGCCGTGAGCCTGCCCTCCTTCTTCGCCGCGGCGACCAGGGCGCGCATGCCGCCCACGTTCTCCGCGGAGGTCGCCGACGAGGGTTTCTCGATCCGGGCGGTCGGTGTGCCGCCGCAGGCGTTCAGGCACAGTGCCGTGGCGGCGAGGCAGGCGAGTGCGGCCGCTGCTCGGGCACCGGGTGCGGTCACGACGGCTCCAGAGGGGGTGGGGGCGGCGCGATCGTGGACTTGCGGACTCCCGAGGGCCTTCCGTCGCCGCACGGCTGCCGCGGTCGGCCCTCCGGTCATCCAGGCCAGCGTACCCACGCCGGGCGATCGCGCAGGTCGGACGATGTGCGCGGCGCCCTCACAGCGCGGTGTCCTCCCATTGGCCGAGCAGGATCTCGCCGAGCTCCCCGGCCTCCGGCGTGGCGTCGCCCTGGAGGGACTGCTCGGCCCAGATGACCTTTCCGGTGCGGGTGTAGCGGGTGCCCCAGCGCTCGGCGAACTGGGCGACCAGGAACAGTCCGCGGCCGCCCTCGTCGGTGTCCTTCGCCCGGCGCAGCCGCGGTGAGGTGCTCGTGCCGTCGGCCACCTCGAAGATCAGGGTGCGGTCCCGCAGCAGCCGGACGGAGATGGGTTCGCCGCCGTACCGGACGGCGTTGGTGATCAGCTCGCTGAGGATGAGCTCGGCGGTGAAGACGTTCTCCTCAAGACCCCACTCCGTCAGCGTGCGGGCACAGGCGGCGCGTACCGGGCCCACCGCCGCCGGGTCCCGCGGCACCTGCCACTCGGCGACCCGGTCGGGGCCGAGACAACGGGTGCGGGCCACCAGCAGCGCGATGTCGTCCGTGGGCCGCTCGGGCAGCAGCGCGTCCATCACCGTCGCGCAGGTGGCCTCCGGGGTGCGGTCGGGGCCGGTCAGGGCAGCGCGCAGGGCGTCGAGGCCGACGTCCAGGTCGCGGTCGCGGTCCTCGACCAGGCCGTCGGTGAACAGCACCAGACGCGACCCCTCGGGCACGGTCAGCTCGGTGCTCTCGACGGGCAGGCCGGCGCACAGGCCGAGCGGCGGCGCGACGGGCACCGGGGGGAAGTCCACGGCCCCGCCGGGATGGACGACCGCCGGTCCCGGGTGGCCCGTGGTGGCGATGGTGAGCTGCCCGGAGGCGGGATCGTAGACGGCGTACTGGCAGGTCGCACCGGAGATCCCCTGACCGTCGTCGTCGGCGGTGACATCGTCGGCGTCGATCTGGGTCACCAGCTCGTCCAGGCGGCCGAGCAGTTCCTCCGCGGGCATGTCCAGGCCGGAGAAGTTGTGCACGGCGGTGCGCAGCCGGCCCATGGTCGCCGCGGCGTGCAGTCCGTGCCCGACGACGTCGCCGACGACCAGGGCAACCCGGGCGCCGGACAGCGGGATGACGTCGAACCAGTCGCCGCCCACTCCCGCCTGGGCCGGCAGGTAGCGGTAGGCCACGTCGACGGCGGACTGCTCGGGCAGCTCGCGGGGCAGCAGGCTGCGCTGCAGGGTGACGGCCATGGTGTGTTCACGGGTGTAGCGGCGGGCGTTGTCGATGCTCACCGCGGCCCGGGCGACCAGTTCCTCGGCCAGGGACACGTCCTCCTCGTCGAACGGCGGGGAGGAACGCCCCCGCCAGAAGTCGACGACTCCGAGCACCACCCCGCGGGCGCGCACCGGGACCGCCAGCAGGGAGTGGATGCCGTGGTCGAGGATGTGCCGGGACCTGGCGTCCTGGCTCACCCAGCCGTCGTCCTCGCTCAGGTCCCTGACCAGGACCGCCCGTCCGCTGGCCATCCCTTGGGAGACGGGGTGGGAGGGGACGAACCGGATCAGCCTGCCGACGGGGTAGAGGAGACGGTCGTCGTCGTCCAGGCCCGCGACCGCGACCCGGCGCAGGTCCGGGTTCGCCGCGGAGGGCTCCCCGCCGGAGAGAACCGGGTCCTGCAGCTCGACGGTGACCACGTCCGCGAACCGGGGCACCGCCACCTCCGCCAGTTCCTCGGCGGTGCGCCTGACGTCCAGGGTGCTGCCGATCCGGCCCCCGGCGTCGTGGAGCAGTTTCAGGCGTTCGCGCGCCACCTCCGCCCGGCCGGACAGCGCCAGCAGCTCGGTGGTGTCCCGGAGCGTCACCACGCTGCCGACCGGTCCGCGGGGTGCGGTGGGCCGCTTGTTGACGGACAGGAGCCGTTCGGCCGCCAGGTACACCTCGTCGGTGGCCGGGCGGTCGGAGGCCAGCAGCCCGGCCAGGTCCTCCAGGCCCAGCGCGGTGACATGGCGCCCCTCGGCGTCCGCGGGCAGATTCAGCAGCCGCCGCGCCTCGTCGTTGGCCAGCAGCAGCCTGCCGTCGGCGCCGATGATCAGCACGCCCTCCCGCACGGCGTGCAGGACCGCGTCGTGGTGCTCGTACATCCGGGCCATCTCGACCGGGCCGAGGCCATGGGTCTGCCTCCGCAGCCGGCGGCTCACCAGAGCGGACCCGCCCGCGGCGATGACCAGCGCTCCGGCGGCCCCGCCGAACAGCACCGGCAGTTGGCGGTCCACCCGGTGCCGTACGTCCTCGACCCTGACGGGAACCGCGACGACGGCGACGACCGAGCCGTCGGGGGCCCTGACCGGTACCGCCGAGACCACCGACAGCCCCAGGGAGCCCCGGAAGGTCTTGGTGAACGGCTTGCCGGCCGCCACCGACGCGTAGGGGCCGATGACGTGCTTGCCGATCTGGTGCGGGTCGCTGTGGGTGAGGGTGATGCCGTCCAGCCGGTACACGATGATGGCGTCGACACCCGCCGCCTTCCGGGCCGCCTCGGCATGCGGCTGCAGCACCGCGCTGGGATCCGGGCTGTTCAGCGCCGGCACGATGCCCGGCGACTGGGCGAACGTCTGGGCGGCGGCGAGGGTACGGTTCCGGGCGTCCGCCGTGCTGTCGCGCCGGGCCTGCACCACGAGAGCCACCAACGTGGCGGCGACGAGCAGCACCACGACGGTGAACTGCAGGAGAAAGACCTGCCCGGCGAGACTGCGCACGTTCAGCGGGGAGCGCCGACGGCGCGCAGACCGACCGGAAATTCCAGTCATATCCCCTTTCTATCGTTTACGGGACGGGGGGCGCACATTCACGTTCCGCGCCGCCCGGCGCGGCCCGGAAGTCGGCCGTGCGATCCGGCGGTGCGCAGCCGCGTGCGGGGCGGTCGGCGGTCGGTCTCCGATACGCGGCCGCTCCTGACCGAAATCCGCTCGTCCGCCGGTCGTACCCCTGCTCCTCCGCGTGCACGATGCCCCACGGCACCGCCCCGGCGAAGATCGCCGTGAGATCTCTTCCGCTCACCCGCACGCAGAGAGGCTGTGCAGAAAACCATGCTCTTAGCACGCCGACAGCAAGGAAGCCCGGCCCCCTCGAGACGAGGATGGGCCGTCGCCCTCGCCTGTACCGCGGCCCTCGTCACCTCGGCTGCCGCGCTCCCCCAGGCACAGGCGGCCACCCGCCCGGCCGCCCCCGCCACCGCCGACCGGCCGGCCGTCGACCGGGCGGGCCTGGCGGACGCGCTGAAGGCCGTCCACACCGCCGGCATGTACGGCGCCTACGCGGCCGTCCGGGAGGGTGACGGCATGTGGCGAGGTGCCGCCGGTGTCGCCGACCGGGACACCGGCCGTCCCGTGACGCCGGACATGGAGCAGCGGATCGGCAGCATCTCCAAGTCGATGACCGCTGTCGCCCTGCTCCAGCAGGTCGCCGCGGGCCGCCTCGACCTGGACGCGCCCGTCTCCCGCTACCTTCCCGGCCTGATCCCCGGTCAACGCGGTGACCGGATCACCGTGCGGATGCTGCTGAACCACACCAGCGGCATCGGGGACTACGTCCTCCACGCCTTCCCGTCCCTGCAGACGCTGTCGACGCGCAGCCTGGACGAGAACCGTTTCCGGCACATCGACCCGCGGGAGCTGGTCCGGATGGGCGTGCAGGCTCCGCCGACCGGCGCTCCCGGCGAGAAGTGGTCGTACTCCAACACGAACTACATCATCGCGGGGCTGCTGCTCGCCAAGCTCACCGGCGAGAACCCGGAGCGGTACATCACGCGCAACGTCATCCACCGGGCCGGTCTGCGGCACACCTACTTCCCCACCGGCCCGCGCATGACAGGCCCGCACCCGAAGCTGTACGAGTCCTTCTACGGCCTGATCGACCCACCGCGCGACTACAGCGTCTACGACATGTCCTGGGCCGGAACCGCCGGCGCGGTCGTCTCCACCATGGCGGATCTCAACCGCTTCTACCGGGAGCTGTTCACCGGCCGCCTGCTCCCCGCCGCCCAACTCGCCCAGATGAAGACGACGGTCCCGATGACCGACGCCGACGGCAAGGTGGTGGGGCACTACGGTCTGGCCCTCATACGGTTCGACTGGCCCTGCGGTACGTTCTGGGGCCATGACGGCGCGGTGTTCGGCGCCGAGACCTGGGCGTTCTCCAGCCCGGACGGCCGTCGGCAGATGGCCCTCGCCTACAACCTGTCGAAGTACGACAAGCTGGGGCAGGACGGCAAGGTGACGCCGGGCCCGATCGACGACGCTATCAACACGTTCGTGGGCAAGGCCCTGTGCGCTCCGGCCACCGGTGCCCCGGCCCTGCGCCCGGCCAGGGTGAACCTCGCCCCGGCGCACACGCCCGAGTGGGGCTCACTGCCGGCCGCGAGGCACTGACGGCGGCGAAGGCCCCCTCGGAGCGACGGCGGATTCCAGTGGTCGTCGCAACACGTGATCACTGACGTGTGGCGGCGAGCAGTTTAGACAGACGCTCGGCTGGGGTTTCCCAGCCGA